>CAYHZL010000069.1:0-16305 GCA_964361075.1 uncultured Chitinophagaceae bacterium | reverse complement strand
ACATGCGGGAATGACGGGTGTTTTTTTCCGTTCTGCGTAACATCACTTACTAAATGATTTTTCGCTGAGTAGCGCGTTCAATACGCCTTCGACGAATTTTTCTCAATATAGAGTAACTTACGATGTGAGTTACTTAGGAGTTACAAAATCTTTTAACATGCAAATTCTATAACACTTCCTTCTTTATCTGTAACACATTTTTGTCTATCTGTTCGTATATTTTTACAGTAACAAATATTTCACACACACAATTTGGAGAAAACAATGGAGACAAAAGAATTAAGCATCGAAGGAATGACTTGCATGCATTGCGTAATGAGTGTAAAAGAAGAACTCGGCAAAATTGCCGGTGTTACAGTTGAAAATGTTGAAATGGGAAAAGCAAAAATAAAATATGATTCTTCTGCCATTGCACAAGAAGTTATTAAAAATGCAGTAGAAGAAGCAGGCTACAAACTTACATCGGTACATTAATGGATGCGATTACAGATTTGAAATCCGCACAGATAATTACTTTGCCTGTTACAGGAATGACGTGTGCAAGTTGTGTTGCGCGAGTTGAAAAAGTGTTGAAGCGTGTTGATGGCGTTGCACAGGCAAATGTTAATCTGGCTACGGAAAAAGTTTCTCTCGTTATTGATGAATCAAAAACGAGTTTAGAGAAACTTGCCGGCGTTGTAAGCGAAGCGGGATACACGTTAGTGCTTCCCACTGCGCCGGTTGAAAAAAATAATTTAGCTTCACAAATCAAACCGAGAGATTTTCAACAAGAATCTTATGTGAAGCTCAAGAAAGAATTTTTTATAAGTCTTTCGTTGGCTTTACCTGTTATGGTGCTAAGTATGGTGAGCATGACCGATTGGTTTATGGAATGGTCGCCTTTCACAATGGATGAGAGTAACAGAATTCTTTTTCTGGCAACTTCTGTTGTAATGTTTATTTCCGGAAAAAGATTTTTTATTTCAACATGGAAACTTGCAAAACATTTTTCTTCAGACATGAATACGCTGGTGGCAGTTGGAACTGGAGTTGCGTATTTGTACAGCACTATCGTTGTATTATTTCCGCGGCTCTTGCACGGAACAAGCGGCGCACACAATGTCTATTTCGATACGGCGGCAACGATTATTACGTTAATCTTAATGGGCAAGATGCTTGAAGCACGCGCGAAGAAAAAAACTTCCGATGCAATTACCGCCCTGATGCATCTGCAACCGAAAGCTGCTCATGTTATCCGTTCAAGTAGGGAAGTTGAAATTCCGGTTGAACAAGTTGTGTGCGGCGATGTTGTTGTTGTTCGTCCCGGAGAAAAAATTCCTGTTGATGGAATTATTTCACGCGGCAGTACATCCATTGATGAATCGATGATTACCGGTGAAGGCATGCCTGTCGAAAAAACTATCGACGAAAAAGTTATCGGCGGCACAATGAATACATTGGGCAGTATTGATTTTACTGCAACTGCTGTCGGCAAGGATACTGTTGTTGCTCACATCATAAAATTAGTTGAAGATGCACAAGGTTCGAAAGCGCCGATTCAAAAATTAGCAGATAAAATTGCCGAAGTATTTGTTCCTGCAGTTATTAGTCTGGCTGTAATTACTTTTTTGGGATGGTTCTTTTTTGGCAATGCAACATTGACCGAAGCAATGATTCAATTTATTGCAGTGCTTATCATCGCGTGTCCGTGCGCGCTTGGGTTGGCAACGCCGACCGCAATTATGGTCGGCACCGGACTTGGCGCAAAAAAAGGAATTCTGATTAAGAATGCAGAAAGCTTGGAACGATTGCATAGTGTGCAAACAATTGTGTTCGATAAAACAGGAACAATCACTTCAGGCGAGCCGATGGTAACCGACGTTCGCATGTTTGGTAATTATGTGGAAGAAACTATTTTGCAAATAGTTTCTTCCGTTGAACGCAACTCGGAACATCCACTTGCCAAAGCGATTGTTCGTTTTGCTATAGAACGAAAAATTGAATTCCGTCAGGTTGATACGTTCCAATCTCAAACAGGATTTGGTGTAACGGCATCAATTGACAATAATGTAATTGCTATCGGCAGCCGCGCTTTAATGGAATCGCTTGCAATAGATATAACTTCAGTACATAATATTGTTGAAAAATTTTCTGACGAAGGGAAAACAATTGTCTATGTTATTATGAATGGAGAAATTATTTCTCTCTTTGCCATTGCGGACACTGTGAAACCATCATCACACAAGGCGATGGAACAATTACGAGCGATGAATATAGATGTAATCATGATGACGGGCGATTATGAACGGACAGCGCACGCTGTTGCACAACGTGCAGGGATTACAAAAATATTTGCCGACGTGTTGCCTGATGGAAAAGCAGAACGCGTTCGCTCACTTCAACAACAAGGAAAAATTATTGCAATGGTGGGCGATGGTATCAATGATGCGCCGGCACTTGCCAGTGCTGATGTCAGTATTTCGATGGGACACGGAACGGATGTAGCGATTGAAACTGCAGATATTACATTGATGAAAAATGATTTACTGGATGTTGTAGAAGCAATACGTATTTCGAAAGCAACGATACGCACGATTAAACAAAATTTATTTTGGGCTTTCGTCTACAATATTATTGGAATACCGTTGGCAGCGTTTGGTTTATTGAGCCCTGTAATAGCCGCGGCAGCAATGGCGTTTAGCTCGGTAAGTGTGGTGAGCAATAGTTTACGTTTGAGATATAAAAAGTTGTAAGATTTTATTCCAGTGTATGAAATACGGCTTGCACATCGTCATCTTCTTCTAACTTCGCAATAAGTTCCAGTACGGCGTCAGCGTGTGCTTCCGGTAATTCTTTTGTTGTGGTAGGAATATATTCTATCCCTGCGCTTGTTGCAGAAATATTTTTTGCTTCGAGCGCTTTTTGCATTTTGGCAAAATCGTTGAACTGTGTCGAGATATACAGAACGCCTTCGTTTACTGAAATATCTTCTGCGCCGTAGTCAATCATTTCAAGTTCAAACTCTTCCAAATTTTTTATTCGTTCTGCAGAAATTTTAAAAACGCCTTTCCGTTCAAACATAAAAGAAAGGGATCCGGCAGTGCCAAGCGTACCGCCATTATGCATCAGTGTGCTGCGTACGTTGCCAACGGTTCGTGTCGGGTTATCGGTTGCGGTAACAACAAGCAGCGCTATGCCGTGTGGCGCGTATCCTTCGTAAATAACTTCTTCATACCCTTTTTCATCTTTCGATGATGCGCGTTTTATTGCTCCATCAATTCTATCTTTCGGCATATTTGCTGCTTTTGCATTTTGAATAATGTTGCGAAGACGCGAATTGGTGTTCGGGTCAGGTCCGGCTTCTTTCACCGCCATCGAAATTTCTTTTCCGTAGTTGGTGAACGCCTTTGCCATTTTATCAAAGCGTGCGAACATTTTATGTTTTCTTTTTTCAAATATTCTACCCATAATGTTCCTTTATGTGTAACTGCTCAGCAGATGCTGACTTACTAATAGAACACGGATGACACGGATTAGACGGGTTTAAACGGATTAGATTTTCTTTTTATCATTCGTACATAGTTTCCTTTTGAACTGCGGCTTTTTACCGAAATTCAAAAGTAGTCCAATGTATCAGTGTGTATCAGTCGAATCCGTGTCATCAGTGTTCTATTTTTTCTAACCGCTGAGTAGTTACCTTTATGTTTTCATTATAATTTAAAAATCATGACATTTGATGTTGCTGTTGCAATAAGTTTTCCGTTTGCATTCATCGCTTCACCCGACATGTGTAGTATTTGCGAACCGCGTGAAATAACTTTTGCAGTTATTGTCAGTGTGTCGCCGGATTTTATTCCGCGAAGAAAATGCGTGTGCAGATCAATGGTTGCGCATGTAGAGCGGGCGGCGAGATAGCTTAATGGTCCGAACACATTGTCGAATGCTGCCGAAATATATCCGCCTTGCATTGTGCCGATTGGGTTGACAATGTTGTTAGTAACAGGAAATGAAACTTTCAGCATGGTGCGCGATTCGTAGTATAGAAATTTTGCCTGCATCTCTACAAAACATGGCGGCGGAAAAATTAAATCAGCGCGCATGTCGTTAATGAATGCAAGTTCTTGTTCTATCAATTGTATTGAATCATCCATTATTTAGTTGAACCTTAAAAAGTCTTATTTACAAAGTGATGCCATGAGTTTGTTTATCAAGAACGTGAAAATTTGAATTATTTCTGAATCATTGTATTACACTCATGGCATCGCTCGCATTTGATAAGGGACGATTATTTACCTGCCGTTTGTAAAGCACGTTTTAATAATTCTTCGATTGAAAGTTCTTTTCCGTTTGCTTCGTTCAGTACCGCACGCAACGCCTGTTCGGCTCTCTCTCGATTGTAACCGAGCAATACAAGTGCAGCAAGCGCTTCAGCACGAATGTTTGTGGAAGCAAATGCCGTTTCTTTTGACATTGCGGAAGTTGAAGAAAGCTTTGCAATCTTATCACGTAATTCAACAATTAAACGTTCGGCAGTTTTTTTCCCGACGCCCGGAATAGATGTCAGCGCTGCAACATTTCCGTGCGCAACATAGTGTTGAAGATCAGCAGGGCGGATGCCTGATAAAATCGTTTGCGCAATTTTCGGACCGATGCCGGAAACAGAAATCAGTAATCGAAAAATATCGCGCTCTGCTTCAGTAGCAAAACCGTACAATTGTTGCACATCTTCGCGAACAATAAAATGTGTGAGCAGCATGAGCGGTGCATTCACTTCAGGCAGCGTTTCAAAAGTTGAAAGAGGAATACTGACTATGTATCCAACACCGTGTACATCAACAACAATTTCTGTCGGCGATTTGTGATGCAATATTCCTTTGAGATGTGTAATCATAAAAGTGGAAATTGTTATTTTATACTTTTTACTTTTGAATTTGCAATTACGCGTTCCGGATTTGCTTCAATAAATGTTTTCCAGTTTTTGAATGAACGGTGCGGCACAGTAATTCTTCGCGAATGGCAAACAGCAACGGCAAGCGCGTCGGTAGAATCAAGATAACGCGGCTTCGTTTTCAATTTCAATTCATTCATAATCATAAACTGTATCTGTTCTTTTGATGCAGCGCCGTTGCCGAAGACAGCTTTCTTCACTTCGCGCGGCGAATATTCTGAAACAGGAATTTCGTAATTCACACCGGCAAGAATTGCGACGCCGCGTGCTTGTCCAATTTTCAGTGCCGATTGCGCGTTCTTACTGTAAAATGCAGTTTCAATTGCAAATTCGTCCGGCGCCCACTTCTCAATGATGGCGCAGAGCGATGAATAAATTTTTTTCAACCGCAGCGGCATTGAAAGTTCGGAAGAATTTTTGATAATGCCGACATCAATTAATTTTAATGACGAACGCGTTCGCTCGATGATGCCGTAGCCAGTAATCAATGTGCCGGGGTCAATGCCGAGTATGATCATAAAAAAATTAGTAACTCCTAAGTAACTCGTTGTAACCTCAAATAAATCAAGAGGTTAAAAATTGAAAATTTCGAGTTACTTTCTTTGAAAAAAGTTCGCCGCAGGCGTACTGAACGCGCTGCTCAGTATGTTAATTTATGGCGCTGTACGCCATCATGGCGCCTTGGCGCCACGTGATAGTATAGAATTTTTTCTGGTAACTACTCACCGCACCTTTAAAGTCATGCCATGAGTTACTTTTTGACATCATAAAACTTACAACATTCACCAAAACATTAGACAAACTCATGGCATGACTGAGTAGATACTTTTTCTGAATAGTTGTATTTCGTTTGTTGAACCACATAGGGACATAGAACACATTCGCCGCGGCGAATGTGACCTTATGTTTCTATGTGGTTTAATCGTTCATGAGAAAATCTACTGCTGAGTAGTTACAAAAATTAACTGCTTAATTTCGTCATCGTTTGTTCGTCCATTTCAAAGTTTGAATAGACATTCTGCACATCGTCGTGCTCTTCTAATGCTTCGATAAGATTCAATATTTTTTCTGCATCGTGTCCTTCAACTTTAACCGTAGTTTCAGGAATCAATTGCAATTCAGCAGAAGCAAGTACAACACCTTTTGCTTCCATTGCTCGTTTCACTGTTTCAAAAGTTTCGGGCGAAGTTGTTACTTCAAAAGTTTCGCCGTCTCTGATCAAATCATCAGCGCCTGCATCCAACACAATTCCAAGAAGATCATCTTCGGAGAGAGAACTTTTGGTTGTATGAATAATTCCTTTTTTGTGAAACATCCATGCAACAGAATTTGCTGCACCAAGATTGCCGTGATTGCGATCGAGAATGTGCCGAAGTTCCTGCACACATCTGTTTTTGTTGTCGGTTACACATGCTATAATAATTGCGACACCGTTCGGACCGTACGCTTCGTACGTTGCATCTTCGTACGAAACGCCGGGAAGTTCGCCCGTTCCTTTTTGAATTGCTCGTTTAATATTTTCCGCCGGCATGTTACTTTCTTTTGCTTTCTCGATAGCAAGACGCAGTCGGGGATTGCAAGCCGGATCGCCACCAGAAAGTTTTGATGCAATAGTAATTTCTTTTATGATCTGAGTAAAAATTTTGCCGCGCCGCGTATCGTTAACGGCTTTCGAACGTTTAATTTTTGTCCATTTATTATGTCCGCTCATAGCGCAAGATCTTTTATTCTCTATTGGGTTTAATACCCCGACGTCACAAAGTGATCTCTTCGGGACTTGCGTCGTCATTCCGGCGAAAGCCGGAATCTATAAATCTGGATGCCAGTCACGCTAAAGCGTGACTGGCATGACAAATACCTCGTTGTTTGCGGCGAGGATTTTTATTGTGTCAATCACTGGGTCGTAAATCTTTCAACTTCAATTGTGTTAACTGCACACCGGCATAATCGTTTTCATCAACTGAAAATACAATGTCGTACGATTTTATGTGCGGCTTAATTCGTTCTCTCAAATGGCCGAGATTAAAACCAATACTGTCTAATGTAACACGACTTTGTTTAATTTTCATCCGAAGATGGTCTTTGCCGACAATTTTTGGCGTGCTGGCAATTTCAACATTACGTGCAATAAACATTGGTCGCATATTTTTCGGACCGAATGGAGCGAATTGTTTTAATACACGAATGTACTTTGGTGTCAATTCTGTTAAATCAATTTCTGCATCAATATCAATTTCCGGAGTCAGCAAATCTTCCGTCAACAGTTCTTTTACGACTGCATTAAATGCCTCTTTGAATTCATCGAGCCGATCAATATCAACACTTAAACCGGCAGCGTATTTATGTCCGCCGAATTGCAAGAGTTTATCTTCAACACGTTTGAGCGCGCTATGAATATTGAAACCGGCAATGCTGCGCGCGGAACCTTTCGCAACGCCGTCAACTGTGGTCATCATAATTGCAGGGCGGTAATATTTTTCAACCATGCGCGATGCAACAATACCGATGACGCCGGGGTGCCATTGTTCCTGATGCAAGATAATAGCGCTGTCGCCGCCATCAGCTTTCAAATAATCTTCGACAAGTTCTTGTGCGTGAATAAAAACTTCTTCATCAATTTTTCTACGGTTGAGATTTTCTTGTTCGAGCACGCGAGCAAATTCTAATGCACTGCTGTACTCTTTTGTGATTAAAAGTTCAACGGCACGCATTGCATTGCCAAGTCTGCCGACTGCGTTAATACGCGGCGCAATAATAAACACAACTTGTCCGGTATTCATCGTGCCAATTTTTACACCGGCACCTTCAAGAAGTGCAAGAATTCCCGGACGGGGATTGGAGTTGATTAATTCCAATCCGAGTTTGACAAGAATTCTATTCTCATCAATGAGCGGAACAATATCAGCGGTGCTTGCAAGTGCAACAAAATCTAGATAATTAAAAATAGGAGCTTCATCCCCAAGTGTTCGTGCAATGGCTTGAATAAATTTAAAGCCAACACCACATCCGCATAAATATTTAAATGGATAGTGGCATGTTGGTTTTAGCGGATCGAGCACGGCGACAGCAGCGGGAATGACATGACTCGGTTCATGATGATCGCAAATAATAACTTCGATGCCAAGTGAACGTGCGTATTCAACTTGCTCCACGGCTGTAATACCGCAGTCTATGGAAACAAGCAATGTCGCGCCGACTTCTTTTGCGCGATCAATGCCGTTGTGCGAAATGCCGTATCCTTCCTTAATACGATCGGGAATGTAGTATGAAGCATCACAGCCGATCTCTTTGAAATAGAGATACAACATGCTTGCACCGTTTGTTCCATCAACATCATAATCGCCGTACACAACAATTTTTTCTTTGTCGCGCAGAGCGTTCAGCAAACGCTCAACAGCTTTATGCATGTCGTCCATTAAAAACGGATCGTGTAAAAATTCTGCGGAAGGACGAAAATAGTGACGGGCTTTTTCAAAATCATCTATGCCGCGGTTTACGAGTACGGAAATAAGTGACGGAGGAAGGGTAAGTTCTTCAGATAATTTCTGTACAGTTTCTTGCGGTGGTGGTGTAGATATTTTCCAGCGGTATTCTTTTCTTGTTGTCAATGCCTTCTCCGATAGGATACGTGCCACGTTGTAGGCGCGGCTTTGTATCTATGGGCATCTCTAAGAACTTGCTACGAAACCTTCAAGGTTTTTGTTCTTGCGATGTACCATAAAATTTTAACATCACAAAATTTGGTCAAGATAAACCTTGAAGGTTTTTAGAGATGCCCTATGTAAGAAAAAAGCATCTTTCATTCCATTCTGTCGCGTCATCCGAAAAAACAAATGTGAGGTATGCCGATAAGCCGATTTCTGTCTTTTCTGTTATTCGATGAAGCTGATAGCAGAAGAGGCAATCATTTATCTGGACAATGCATTGCTGCATGTCTCAAGCGACCTACCCATTTCGTTTCTGCAAAGTGCAGAGTTGAGTGAGCATCTCTTCTCGTTACCACACTGTATGCGTGGCAACAAAGCGAAATTTACACGGTCTTTCTCTCGGTGGGGTTTGTCCTGCCATCGTCATCACTGACGAAGCGGTGCGCTCTTACATTAAGGATGCTTGCTTGCATCCCGCACCTTTTCACCCTTCCCCCAAATGTTCAAAGAACAAAAGGGGAGGTATATTTTCTGTGACACTTTCCGTACGATTACTCGTCCTGGATGTTATCCAGCACCGTGCTCGTCCCGCGGTATCTCTGCGAGATTTCGCGGGATAGAGTTCGGACTTTCCTCCTTAATAAAAAAATATTAAAGCGATTGCCTGACATACGCTCACTACGTAATTGATAGTTCGTTTCACGCGTCAGAATGTGAATGTAGATGTATGAATTAAAAACTTTTTTGTAATTACTCAGCGTGGCAACCCTTGAAGGGTTTTTTTATAGACCTTTTCAGAGATTAAAACCGAACAAATTATCAAATTGTAAAACCCTTCAAGGGTTCTGCCGTTATCTAACCACGCTGAGTAGTTACCTTTGTTGAACCGTCCGTCAGCTGACGGATTGTGTTTCAACGAAAATCTATTCCTTCGTTTGCCAAGATATCGGCTTCTTTATTTAGCGAGCGAGGAATGTGTCGAATTATACATGAATAGGAAGCAGAACGAAGCATGTCTTTGGCTTTCATGAAATACAATTTGAGATTCACATCCTTCACTTTGTATTCACCGTTCATTTGCTTCACCATCAACTCGCTATCAGAATGAATAATAAGCTGCGAGCATTGCAGCGATTGAATTTTTTCGAGACACACAATGAGCGCGGTGTATTCGGCAACATTGTTTGTCGCTTTGCCGAGATATTTTCGCTCTTGTACAATAACTGTGCCCTCATCAGTTTTAATGACGACACCTATTCCTGCATCGCCGGGATTTCCGCGCGATGCGCCATCGGTAAATGCGTGAAGAGTCATTGCGCTTTCTGTACGCTGTGTGCCAATTCTTCGGAAACAATAATTCTACCGCAATGTTGACACAGATAGAATGATTTGCTTTTTCTAATTTCAAAAATGTGCTGCGGAGGAATTCTATTATTGCAGCCACTGCAGGAATTTCTTCTCACACTGGCAACGGCAACACCGCCACGTCCTTTACGAATAAGTTCATAGCGTGCAAGCTGGTCTGCTTTTAATCGTGCAATAATTTTTTCCCGTTCATGTTGGTATTGTAATTCTTCGTCTTCCGTTTCTTTCGAAACTTCAACAAGTTCGGTTTTCTTTTCCTCTAACTCGGCAGTCGCTTCTTCTAATTGTTTTGTTAATTCAGCAACTTCATTTTTTGCGCCGGTCATTTTTGTTTCAAACGTTGTAAACTGTGTTTCCAAGTTTTTGATGGACTCAGTTGCGAAATCAATTTCTTTCGTAATGGCATCATACTCTTTGTTGTTGCGAACTTGGTACTGCTGTGTTTTGTATCTCTCTAACTTCTGTTTGAAGTCAACAATATCGTTATCAGCTTTATTGCGTGCAGCAACGGATGCGTTGATAAAATTTTGTCTTTCATTAATTGACGTTTGTAAAGATTCAACTTTGTTTTGAAGCTGTGCCACAATTGCCGGCAAGTCACCTTTCATTCTTTCTACATCATCAAGATTACTGTCTATTTTTTGAAGCGAATAAAATAAGCGAAGTGTTTCTTCCAAGAGTTTCTCCTAAAAATAATGTACGGGGTTAGTATTCTTTTGCGTGATAAAAACTTTTGATACATTTTTTTCTGCATGAACGATGTCGCTGATTTTTTTTGCCAGCACCGGAAGGACATGATGCTCAGTTTCAAAATGTCCGGCATCTATTAACAGTATATCGCGTTCAGCATTTTGAAAATCATGATACTTTACATCGGCAGTAACAAAAGCATCAGCATTGTGTTGCAGTGCATCTCCAAGCAAGTCGTATCCTGCGCCGCCACACACCGCTACACGTGTGATATTTTTTTTTGTCTTCCCGCTGTATCGTAATGCAGGAACGTGCAATTTTTTTTTAATCATTGTGAGAAAATTCTTCGCGCTTACAGCATGTGGTAATGTGCCGAAAGCGCCTAATCCATATTCTGTATTTTCGTTGCTCAGCGGATATACATCATAAGCAATTTCTTCGTAGGGATGTGCTCGCCGCATTGCGGAAAGCACTGACGGAATTTTCCATGTTTCCGCTAACATTTCTAATTTTGTTTCATTCACCTTTTCACGCTGTCCAACTTTGCCGAGGAAAGGGGAAGCGTTATTTATTCCTTTAAAAGTGCCGATGCCATCGGTGCGAAAACTACATTCTTCATATTTTGTAAATGTTCCGCCGCCCGCCGCGTGCATTGCTTGTGCAACACTTTCAAGATGTGTCTGCGGAACAAACACAACAATTTTTGTCAGGCTTTCTTGCATTGGCGAAAGAATTTCAATAGTACGCAAGCCAAGTTTTTCAGCAAGAACAAAATTTACACCCCATTTCACGCTATCCAAATTTGTGTGCGCAGCATATAACGTGATATTATGTTCAGCAATGAGCAACGCAATTTCACCAGCACGCGTTGAGGAAGTAAGTGTGCGCAGTGGTTGAAACAAGAGCGGGTGATGTGTGATAATAACATTTGCTTTTTTTGCAATCGCCTCGCGAACAACTTCCATCGTAACATCAAGCGCAACGAGAATATTTTTTATTTCAAGATTTTTTTTTCCAATTTGCACACCCACATTATCTTTTTTCCATGCGAGTGCCGGCGGAACGAGTTGCTCTAATTTTTTTTGTAACTCATTAAATTTCACAAATACCTGTATTCAAAAAAAAAGTCCCGTTGAAATTTCGCGGGACATTTTTTACCAATTTTGTTGTAATAAAAACTTACAATTGCGTTTTGTAATTCTCGTAGATATGTTCGTTTTGATGTTCACCATTTCGTTTGATTATTTCATTAACCTGTTACAAAGTAACGAAACTATGCCAAAAATGCAATATTGACTTTGCCTCATTTTTCAACTATCTTTCTCAAGAAATTTTAAGAAGAATTTAAATTCTTGTTCATAATGTAGTCGGTTTTTTTTGGAGTGATGTGAGTGATTACTGAATACGGGTATGATGTTTTTTTTACAATTAGTGGAATTTGTGTTGCAATTATTATAGGCTCTTACTTTTTTCTCGACTTCGCTTTACTGAAGTATGCTCTCATCATTTTCGCAGTTGCATTTTTTCTATTCACGCTGAATTTTTTTAGAGATCCCGAACGGATAACACCTGCCGGCGACAATCTCATTATTTCTCCCGCTGACGGCACAGTCATTATTATCAAAGAGACAGTTGAAAATTCTTATATGAAAAGCGCTGCTGTTCAAATCAGTATTTTTATGTCGCCGCTCAACGTCCACGTGAATCGCAATCCGATTTCCGGTACGATTGGGTATTTTGAATATGTGAAGGGAGAATTTTTTGCTGCGTTTGAAGATAAAGCTTCTCTTAAAAATGAGCAAACACATATCGGTGTGGAAAACGGAAAGTTCAAAGTTTTTTTCAAACAAATTGCCGGATTTATTGCACGACGAATTGTTGCTCAGATTACAGTCGGAGATTCTGTAAAAGCTGGCGAACGTTTTGGTATGATAAAATTTGGTTCGCGTGTAGATATTTTTATTCCGAAGAATGCCGAAATAAAAGTGCAGATGAATCAAAAAACGGTTGCAGGTGAAACCGTGCTTGCAGTGGTACACTAACTGAAAGTAAACCAAGAGTGCGAATGAGAATTACACGAGCTGTTGTTCCTACGCTTTTTACTGTGTTGAATATGTTTTGCGGTTTTCTTTCCATTGTGCAAACGAGTGAAGGAAAATTTGATCAAGCCGGTTGGTTTATTGTTCTTGCCGGAATTTTTGATGTGCTTGATGGAGTGATGGCACGACTCACAAAATCGAGCAGCGATTTTGGTGTAGAGATTGATTCACTTTCAGATGTTGTTTCGTTCGGTGCAGCTCCGGCATTGTTGGTGTACAAACTGCAATTGTTTCAAATGGAAGGTGTCGGATTAATAATTAGTTCGTTGCTTTTAATTATGGGCGGCATTCGCCTTGCACGCTTTAATGTGCAACTTGTCGGGTACGATAAAAATTATTTTACCGGACTTCCGATTCCAGCGAGTGCGATTGCAGTTGTTACGTACTATTTGACATTCCGCAACAGCGATTTTCATTTGGAAGGTCTCGCGGCACAATTTCTGATTCCGTTGGTGATAGTACTCTCGCTGTTGATGGTCAGTAAAATTAAATACGACACGCTGCCAAAATTTTCAAAAAAAGAAATTAAGAAACATCCGATTCGTGTTATTTCATTGTTGTGCGCTGCGCTTCTCGTTCTCTTTACAAAAGGCGAAACAATTTTTTATTTATTTGCAGCATTTATTGTATTTGGCATTCTACGTTCGGTGGTTGTGAGCGTACGAAAAATGTTAGGGCATGAGGAATTGAAAACTGAAGCACCCGATGCCGACGAAGTTACCAGTTACGATTTATAAGGAAGACAATGTACCAATCCACCATTACAGTAAAATTACGCCCGTCAATTTTAGATGTGCAAGGCAAAGCTGTTGAACATGGAATCCATTCGATGGGTATGACCGCAGTGCAACATGTTCGTGTCGGGAAATCAATTCAACTGATGGTAGATGTTGCGACAGAAGAAGAAGCGAAACGTATTACAGAAGAAGCTTGTAAAAAATTGCTCGCCAATACTGTGATGGAAGATTATTCGTTTATCGTGCAACAGGTATAACACGATGTCATCGAAATTAAAATTTGGCGTTGTTGTATTTCCGGGTTCGAACTGCGACCACGATGCATATCATGTAGCGAAACATGTAATGCACTGTGACACAGAATTTATTTGGCATAAAGAAACATCTCTAAAAAATTCTGATGTTATTATTCTTCCCGGTGGATTTTCGTACGGAGATTATTTGCGCACAGGCGCGATTGCAAAATTTTCTCCCGTAATGAAAGAAGTAATAAAGTTTGCACATGACGGCGGAGTAGTAATTGGTATTTGCAACGGTTTTCAAATTTTATTGGAAGCCGGTTTATTGCCCGGTGCAATGCTGCATAATCGGTCGCTTCAATTTGTATGCAAGTATGTTCATCTTCAAGTTGCTAATGCTGAAACACGATTTTCATCTTCATGCAAAAAAAATGAAGTGTTAAAAATTCCGGTTGCACATGGCGAAGGAAATTATTTTGCAGATGATGCAACGCTGGAGTTGTTGAAGAAAAATAATCAGATTATATTTCAATACTGTTCGGAACATGGTGAAGTAAGCGACGAAGCGAATCCGAATGGCTCGCAATATAACATCGCAGGCATTATCAATAAAGAAGGAAATGTGTTGGGAATGATGCCGCATCCGGAACGTGCGTGCGATAATGAACTTGGTTCGACGGACGGCAAAAAAATATTTGATTCAATGATACAAAGCTTTCTGCATAAAGCAGTGGCATAAATAAAAGGAGCGTACTATGGGCAGCCTAGGACCAATGGAAATTTTATTAATTGTTGTTGTCATTCTTGTTTTCTTCGGCGCAAAAAAAATTCCTGAACTTGCGCAAGGACTTGGCAAAGGTATTAAAGAATTCAAAAAAGGAATGAAAGATGTGCAAGAGGAAGTAGAGAAAGAGCCGACACAATCTCAATCTCAAACTCAATCTCAACCGCACACCGAAAAAGAATTAGAACTTGCTAAGCGCGAACTTGAAGTATTGCGTCGTGAAAAAGAACTGCGCGAAAAAGAAGCGGGCAAATAATAATTTTGTAGACGAGGTTTGTAGTGTTTGAAAATATTGGCTTCAGCGAACTCTCGCTTATTTTGATTGTTGTATTGGTTTTTTTCGGACCGAAAAAAATTCCTGAACTATCACGCGCCATTGGCAGAGGAATGCAGGAATTCAAAAAAGCGATGAATGAAGTGCAGAGTGAAATGATAAAACCGGTTGATCCGGTTTCAACACCATCACACAACGCAGTTGCGCCGACAATGTTACCTTCGGAACAAAGAGACGACCACAACGGCGTTACGGGAAAATTTTTAGAGTGAACACACGCGAATCATTTACATCATATCACAAAAAAATTCTTTCAGGAGAAGAAACAGTTTCGCATCGAACGAAAGAATATCTTTCTGCTATTTCCGCAAAAAAAAATCTTAACGCATTTCTCTCTGTGTTCGAAGAAGACGCTTTGCATCAATCACAACACATTGATGAAAAAGTAAAAAAAGGAATTGCGGGACCGCTTGCCGGAATGGTCGTTGCAGTCAAAGATGTGCTGTGCATGAAGGGAAAGAAAACGACGTGCGGATCAAAAATTTTAGAGAACTACGAAGCAATTTACGACGCGACAGTTCTTGAAAAATTGCGCGCTGCCGATGCAATCTTCATCGGCAAGACGAACATGGATGAATTTGCAATGGGTTCGTCTGGAGAAAATTCTGCGTTTGGTGCGACGAAACATCCATTGGATGAATCGCGCGTGCCGGGCGGCTCAAGCAGCGGTTCGTGTGTAGCTGTTGCTGCGGGAATGGCAACGACATCACTTGGTTCAGATACCGGCGGTTCAATTCGCCAGCCGGCAGGTTTGTGCGGAATTTATGGAATGAAGCCGACGTACGGACGGGTTTCGCGCTACGGACTTGTAGCGTTCGCGTCATCGTTCGATCAGATTGGTCCCTTTGCAAATTCTGCAAAAGATATTGCCGCAGTGTTGCAGATAATTGCCGGACATGATGAACGCGATTCTACTTCAGCAAATATTCCCGTGCCGAATTATCTTGCGGCGATGAATGGCAACATTACAGGATTAAAAATTGGTTTACCAAAAGAATATTTTAACGATGCGCTCAATTCAGAAATTCGTTCTGCGATTGAAAAGCAAATTGAAAAACTGAAACACGGCGGCGCTGAAATTAAAGAAGTATCGTTGCCGCATTCCGAGTATACAATTCCAACTTATTATATTCTAGCAACGGCAGAAGCGTCTTCTAACTTGGCGCGGTATGATGGCGCTCGATATGGTTACCGAACAAATGATGCAAAAGATTTAATTGAAATGTACTCCAAGTCGCGGAGCGAAGCATTTGGGACGGAAGTGAAACGCCGCATCATGTTGGGAACGTACGTACTCTCTTCCGGTTACTACGATGCGTATTACAAGAAAGCACAGCAAGTGCGCCGGCTTATTCAAAATGATTTTTTCAATGCTTTCAAAGAAGTTGATTGTTTGCTGACACCGATTTCTCCGACGACAGCTTTTAAATTCGGAGAAAAAACCGACGACCCTCTTACAATGTATCTCTCGGACATATTCACC
>CAYHZL010000068.1:0-16649 GCA_964361075.1 uncultured Chitinophagaceae bacterium | reverse complement strand
GGGATATGTGCCTATGTGGTTCAACAAACGAAATATAATTATTCAGAAAAAATTCGTAACTATACAGCATAAATGTTGATTCAAAAAATCCCCCTTTTTCCCCCTTTTCAAGGGGGATTTCCACGCTCTTATTCCCCCTTACAAAGGGGGTAAGGGGGATTTCTTTTTTTTCTTAGGAAATACTGAAATTACAAAAAACACGCTGTGTAGTTACAAAAATTCTATACATAAATTAACACACTGAGCAGTTACAGGAAATTAATAATTGTGCGAATGAAAAATACTGAAATTACGAAAGCAATGCAATGAAGCAGATTGGAAATAAAAAAAAGATTTGATGCGGTCAGATGAGGATTGCGCCTTCAAGTCGAAGGAGAAATTCTTTTGTTTTTATTCCTGCAGAATATCCACCGAGCGAACCATCATGTGCAATAACACGATGACATGGTATGATAATGGGAATTGGATTTTTTCCGTTTGCTCCGCCTACTGCTTGAAAGCCGCGCGGCACACCTACTCGTTTTGCAAGTTGCTTGTAGGAAATTGTTGAACCGTACGAAATGTTTCGAAGTTCTTTCCACACACGGACTTCAAACATAGTACCGATTCTATCAATCGGAACGGTGAACTTCGCAAGTTTGCCGTTGAAGTAACGAGTGAACTGATCAATCACTTCTTTGTTGCGGCTTTTATTTTCTACAACATCTTCTTCATCAAAATGTTTTGAAAGCCATTCAAAAAAATCTTTTTTCGATTCTTTCGGAATGCTTACCTTGCACACTCCCTTATCGGTAGATGCAACATAAATACGCCCGATTTTTGAATCAAAAGATGTGCAGTAAACTTTAGGCATGAAGGGTTTGCTAATCTGATTTAAGGTGGGAAAATATAGTAAAGATAGCGATTGAGGTCAAGTTATTTTTTGCAATGATATTTTGAACTAAAAAAAAAGGTGAAGCGCTGCCTTCAACACTTCACCTTTGTTTATGAAATCGCTACAGTGTGTAACTCACCTTCCCAAGCAAGTTTTTTAAATGTAACGGTTTCAATTTTTTTAAATATTACAATTTGTAATCAACACCGATTTGTAAAAGTCCGACACCAAAACCTAAGCTTGCCGCAGCCGAAAGTTTATCCGTAATGGCATAACGACCATTTGCCGACAAACCGATCATTAATCCGCTACCTGCAGAACCACTCCAGCTTGGAGCGGCCCATCCAGGAATATTAAACGTAGGACCAGTGTATTTGGCACTTGCGGATTGGACATTATAACCAAGACTCAATGCACCCCAAGTATCAATCTTATCGTTGTGCAATACATCATAATGATATGTTCCCGTTGCAAGAATTAAAATGCTGCTATACGAAATATCATAAAAATCTGCTGTTTGGCTGTATCCCGAGTAACCAACTGCACCGCCAATGCCTATGTTGTCTTGATAACCCATTTCATAATTTCCAACAAGACCCCACGATGCGCCGGCAACTCCAACAAGAGCTAACTTTGCACCAACATATTGATCGCCTTGTTTAATTAAAACTTTTTGTGCAAATGCAGAGTTAAGCGTAAATGCAAGAAATGTGATGAGCAGAAAAATTTTTTTCATATTGTATCTCCAAATAATTAATGATGGTGGATTGAGTTAGTTTACACGACAATGCTATTTGAGAAGCATCATTCGTTTTGTTGCTGAAAAATTTTCCGTCTGTAAACGATAGAAATAAATACCGCTGGCTAAATTATTATTTATTGATGAGAAATGAAAGCTATATTTTCCTATTAGTTGATATTCATTAACAAGTGTTGCCACTTCTTTTCCCAGAACGTCGTACACTTTCAATGTTACATTGCTGTTAGCTGAAAGCTGATAGCTGATAACTGTGGTTGGGTTAAATGGATTAGGATAGTTTTGTGCTAATGAAAACTCAATCGGCAGCGTTTCGGATACATCGGTAACGCTTGTCGTCCGGGGTAAAGAGTAAACACCATGAATTTTGGTTCCGTAGCAATACACAAAAACATTCGATTGATTTGCGGTGAGAAACCACGGAGTTACAGTGGTATTATTCAAGAACAATCCTGTTGTTGAAAGAGTATCCCATGTTTCACCGTTGTTGATTGAGGAATAAATTTTAGTTTGATAAGAAATGACTGCATATACACCGACATATAGAGTAGTAGCGTTCCCGTACATAGATTTAGGAATTTGGTACAAACCATTATCTGCGATTCCTTTGTTTACTGCAATCCATCCGGTATCGTTTGCTCCAATCTTATAAATTCCTCCGCCGAATGAAAATCCGAAAATGATATTATTGAATGAATACAATCCTGATATTGCACCAGCGGCTGGATTTTTATCCACCCACGTTGTACCGTTATTTGTTGAAATTAACGCACCAACATTTCCAAATACTGCAACATGCGTTCCTCCCCCGGATGCAAAGTTGACCATACCCATATTTCTTGGATCGTTGATGATGATTTCATTCCAATTTTTTCCGTTGTTTGTTGAAACAAAAAATGATTTTCTGTTTGAGAATGCGTATAAATTGGAACCATTCGAAGTCAATCCCATAATTACACCGCCAGGAACAGTTACGGAAGATCGTAATGTCCAGCTATCCCCGTTGTTGGTTGAGACGTATATATTACTAAAATAGATACCGAATAATTCACCTCCAAAACTATAGATGTTCGAAAAATTTGAAGGTAGAGCAGCCGAAATATTTTCCCACGAAGTTCCATTGTTCGTACTACGGTATATTCTATATCCCTGGTAAGAGCCGTATTGAAAGATTGTGTTCCCGTGAGTTACAATACTTCCGGTTATTCCAACATTGGTCGTATCAGTTGGCTGCCATTGAGCAAAGGATGATATTACTATAACCATTAATAAAATGATTTGTCTTTTCATATTTTTTCTATAATCCTAATCTTGTGAATTTTTTTTATTGAAAATATTTGTTTTTACTTAAGCAGTTGCATTTTCTTTACTTGTGTAAACGAGCCTGCTTGCAGTTTGTAAAAATATATTCCACTGGATAATTGTGACGCATTAAATGTAATATTATATTTTCCAGCCTGTTGTATTTCATCCACCAACATTGCAATTTCTTTTCCAAGAATGTCATACACTTTCAAAGTTGTAAAGCTGTTAGCTGAAAGCTGATAGCCGATAACTGTGCTTGGATTAAATGGATTGGGATAATTCTGTTCGAGCGTGTATGCTGACGGCAATTGGTTTGTATTACGTTCATCCACGGATGTTGAACCTCCAGTTGTGGTTTTAAGAATTGTTCCATATCTGCCAACAGCATAACCCGTATTGGCATTGGTACAATAAACTGAATTTAAATCATTCGTCGTTCCGCTCGATTGAGCTACCCAGTTCGTTCCACCATTGGTGGTTTTAAGAATTGTTCCGAAAGTGCCAACGGCATAACCGGTTTTGGCATTGGGAAAATGGATAGAAAATAAATGTTGAATTGATCCGCTTCCGCTGCTCGTCCAATTCGTGCCGCCATTAATGGTTTTAATAAGTGCCCCATTCAAGCCAGAAGCAAAACCGGTATCAGTATTAGTAAAATAAACAGAATATAAATCAGATGATGTTCCGTACGTTTGCTCTGTCCAGTTAGTACCACCATTGGTGGTTTTATAAATTTTTCCAGCATTGCCAGCCGTGTAACCGATATTAGCATCGGTAAAACAGACTGAATTTAATTGATTCGTTGTTCCACTTGTTTGTGTTGTCCAATTAGTACCGCCATTGGTTGTTTTAAGAATTGTTCCAGTTGTGCCGACAATATAACCTGTATTGGCATTGGGAAAATATACCGAAGTCAAAGTTTGAGTTGCTCCACCTGTTTGCGCCGTCCAGGTAGTTCCGCCATTAGTTGTTTTACGAATTGTTCCGCTTCCAACAGCATATCCGGTATTAGCATCGGTGAAATACACTGAATATAAAACATCAGTTGTGCCGCTTGATTGTTCTATCCAATTTGTACCGGCGTTGGTGGTTTTAAAAATTGTTCCAGCTTGGCCCACAGCGTAACCGGTATTTACATCTGTAAAATAAACTGACTTGAAATAAAGAATTGTTATTACATTTGATAGTGCTGTCCAGTTCGTGCCGCCATTAGTGGTTTTAAGCATTGCACCATATTGACCAACAACATACCCTGTATTGGCATCAGTGAAATATATCGAGTTTAGACCATACGTCGCTCCGATTGGTTGCGCAGTCCAGTTAGTGCCACCATTGGTAGTTTTTAGAATTACGTTGTTCAAGGCGAACATATCTGCGGCGACCGCATAACCAGTATTGGCATTAGTAAAATAAACAGATTTAAAACCTTTCGTTGTTCCGCTTGTTAGTTTTGTCCAGTTGGTGCCGCCATTACTCGTTTTAAGAATTGTACCGCTAAGACCGACTGCATATCCAGTATTGGTATCTGCAAAACAGACTGAGTTTAATTGATTAGTTGTTCCGCTTGTTTGTAAGTTCCAGGTAGCCCCAGCATCAATGGTCTTAAATATTTTTCCACCAACACCAACAATATAACCGGTATTGGCATCGATAAAAGAAACGGAATTTATTATAGTAGTTCCGACTGTTATTGTTTTCCAGCTTGTGCTTCCATCAGTAGTTTTATAGAGACCGTAGACACTAATAATGTAGCCGGTATTAGCATTAGTAAAACAAACTGATGTAATACTATTACCAACGCCTGACGGTTTTGCTTTCTTAACCCAATTAGCGCCTGCATTGATAGTTTTATAAATAGTTCCTTGATCACCAACTGCATATCCTGTATCGGCAACTGGGAAATAAACAGAAAACAGCCCACCAAAATATGTTGTTCCCCCTTGTATTGTCCAGGTAGCGCCAGCATCAGTTGTTTTAAGAAATGTTCCGGCATCGCCAACAGCATAACCTGTATTGGCATTAGTAAAATAAATTGAATTTAAATGATGACCCTGTGGCGTGGGGTTTAGCCATTGCCATTGCGCAATTAAATTATTGTTCATGCAGAGTATAACAAACAACACAATCAATACATTAATTTTTGTTTTCATTCGTTTCCCTTTCTTTTATATTTATTTTTTTTCGTAGCCGAGCGATTCGGCTTCACCTAAAATAAATTTTACCGGAATTTGTTCGCAGATCTGTTTTGCTGTTACACTGTCGGTTGCTGTCATCACGCCGTAACCTTCGCGCGTAAGTACTTCTCGCAATTTACGAAGTTCAACAGTATTCTTATCTATAATCAAAATAGTATCAGCCATAAATTTCCTGAATTATTATTTGTGGGCATCTCTAAAAACCTTCAAGGTTTAACTTGACCAAATTTTGTGATGTTAAAATTTTATGGTACATCGCCAAAACAAAAAACCTTGAAGGTTTCGTAACTAGTTTTTAGAGATGCCCTTGTATTACTTTATTGTAACTACTCACCGTGCCTTTAAAGTCATGCTATAAGTTACTTTTTTTACATCATAAAACTTGTCCCGAAGGGATGGATTCCCACAACATTCACCAAAACAAAAGACAAACTCATGGCATGACTGAATAGATACATTTATTTCTTACAAACGCCGTTCCAAGTTTTCTGGAATGTATGGCAAGAATTCAATAAATTTTATAGGATTTTCTTGTGGGTAGAACGACTTGTCGCTTGAGAAAGACAAAAGTGAATAAATTAGGTGTTGCTTTCTGGAGACAGGGTTGGGGTTTCAGGGTTCAGGGTTCGGGGTTTGGGATTTGGGGTTCAGGGTTTAGGGTTTGGGATTTAGGCTTTGTGGTTTAGGATTTAGGATTTGGGTTTCAAGATTCACGATTCATGTTTTCTGTCTACATGTTCTCTGTCAACTGCCTTCTGATTACTGACATCTGAAATCTGCTTCTACAGTTCTATCCCCAATTGCGCCAGCAGTTTATAAAAATGTGTCCGATTAATTCCAAGCATTTGCGCTGCTTCGGATTTTGATTTTGTTTGCCGAAGCACACGCAAAATATATAATTTGCGAAATTCGGTTTCCGCTTCTTCCAACGGTTTTCCGCCGGCAACGATTGGTTCAGATTTTTCTTCATCAATAATTTCCGGAGGAATATCTGCTACTTCTATCGAATCTGCCTTCATCAACACAACGGCTCGCTGAATAATATTTTCCAACTCGCGCACATTGCCGGGATAATTGTAACTTTCCAGAACATTCATCGCATCGGTAGAAATGGAAATGGATTTTCCGTTTGAATATTTTTTCACAAAGAATTGCGAAAGTTCTGCTACATCTTCTCTCCGTTCACGAAGCGACGGCATAGTCAACTCAATTACTTTTAAGCGATAATATAAGTCCTCGCGGAAATTTCCATCGGCTATCATTGCAGAAAGATTACGATTGGTGGCGACAATAATTCGTACATCAATTTTTTTAGACTGCACACTGCCGAGTCGTTCGATCTCTCGTGTTTGAATAACGCGCAAAAGTTTCGCCTGCAAGTTCACACTCAATTCGCCGATCTCATCTAAAAACAATGTTCCGCCGTTCGCCATTTCAATTTTCCCCGGCTTCGATTTTGTTGCGCCGGTAAACGCACCGCTTTCGTATCCAAATAATTCTGATTCCAACAAATCGTTTGGAATTGCGCCGCAGTTAATCGTTACAAACATACCGTTTGATCTTCTGCTATTGTTGTGAATGATGTGCGCAAGCAAATCTTTTCCCGTTCCATTTTCGCCAAGGATGATTACACTCGCATCAGTCGGCGCAATTTTTGAAGCAACTTTCAGCACGTCAAATAATTTTCTGCTTGACCCAATGATCTCGTCGCATTTCAATTCGCGGCGAAGATCTTCAAACTTCATTACTGTTTCGGCAACAAGTTTTTTTTCAAGTGAACTAATTTCCAATGAGATTTCAAATCCGCGGACAATTTGACGAGCGAACGAAAGCAGGTACACTAAATCATTTTCGTTGAACGATTGTTCTTTGTTTCTTCTATCTAAATACACTGCGCCAAAAATTTTTTCTTTGGCAACAAGCGGAACGCACATCGCCGCCGTAATTCCCAGACGGATCACACTTTGCTGCATCGCAAATTTTTCATCAAACTGTGGAAACTGCGTCGGCTCCGATTTTGAAATCGTGTTACGAATAACCGTAGTGCTCATTTCTTGAGCATCAGGATTTTCATTGGGATTCATATTGCACGCTACAACAGATTCAGTTTCACCTTTTTCATTCGCCAAAACGATAAAACCTTGATCTGCTTTTAATTCTTTTACCACAGTCGTAATCGCCTTTTCCATCAGCGAACGCATTTCAATTTCCGACGAAAATAAAATTCCCGATGAATAGAGAACTTCAAATTGGCGTTTCGCTTCGGAAATCTGTGCAATTGCTTTTTCAAGTTTTTCAGTTTGTTCGAGCATCGCATTTGTTTCGCTGCTCAATTTGCGATTCGATTCCATCAGCATCGTAAAAATTTTATCCACTTTTTTAGAAACATCTGCCGATGCTTGCGATGATTTAAGAAGCGTTGTTAATTCCATAAACTCGGATGAAAGTTGACTTATCGAGTCACCGAGAAGTTTTTGGTATCGTTGTCTTGTTTCGCTCATAAAAGTAATTAAGAATTTAGAAGTATGTTTTATAAATTAAGAATTTTCGTAACTACTCAACATTATTGTTGATTCAAAAAATCCCCCTGTTTCCCCCTTTTCAAGGGGGATTTCCACGCTCTTATTCCCCCTTTACAAAGGGGGCAAGGGGGATTTCTTTATTCTCTTTGGAAATACTAAAATTACAAAAAACACGCTGAGCAGTTAAGAATTTTATTTTTTACTTCTTCTACATTTGCAAATCGTTGTTCAATATCTTTCTGCAAACATTTCATTACAATTTCATCCCATTCATTTCCAATTTCTTTTCTCAAACTTGACGGCAATGCCGGAATCGTATTAAATATTGAATGAATAAGTGCGATTTCATTTTCACCTTTGAACGGCATCTCTTTAGTAAGCAATTCATACATAATAACGCCGAGCGAAAAAATATCCGTTCGTTGATCAACATTCACACTTGTTACTTGTTCCGGAGCAACATAGCCCAACGTTCCAAGAACACTGCCGAGCGTTGTCATTGTTGTTACTAATGGTGATTTTGACAAACCAAAATCCATGATGCGGATAGTACCGTGTTCGTCCAACATAATGTTTCCCGTTTTCAAATCGCGGTGAATAATATTATTCTTATGAACTTCCGAAAGTCCGGCACAAATTTGCAGAACATATTTTTTTATCGTTTCAATTGAAAGCGGGTGATTGCATTCCAAATACTCTCTCAATGTTCCACCGGAAAGAAATTCCATCGCAATATATGTGTGCGATGGTGTTTCACCAATTTCAAAAACTTTTACAATCTGTGGATGATCAAAGGTAGAAAGCAAACGCCCTTCTGCAGAAAGTCTTTTTCTGTTTTCGGAATCTTTTAATAAATCAGGATTCAACACTTTTATAGCAACAATAGATTTCGTATGAACATCCATTGCCTTAAAAACTTTGCCCATTCCACCAAAGCCAATAAGTTCAATTATTTTATAATGAGAAATATATCGTGCCTCTCTTCGTTCAATAATAATGCGAGCAATCGCAACCGAACAAATTCCGCTGCTCACTGTTATGCTATACGTTGCAATTGCTGCGATAAACATTGTTTCATAGATAAAGAAATGAAGGCAAACTAAATACAGCATCAACATCCCTGCAATAAACCACGCTGTCTGAACTAATTTCCCGGCATGAAGTTTTCTTCCTAATAACGTTAACCCGAAAAGCAACCATAGATATATGAACAATTTAATCAGTTCACTTTTACTATCAACTATTTTTGTAGTTCGTTCAATTGCTTTTGAAGTAGAAAAAATGTTGGATTGTAAAAAATTAGTTTCATAGACATCTATAATTTCATTGTGTGCGTTATTTGTAACTATTTTTTTTATGCCGGAAGGAAAGATAATTTGTATCTCATTTGATAGGCTGTTATCATCAAAAAATATTTCTTCCGAAATGTTTTTTGATGAAAGTGGATTTGTTCCCAAACCAATTTCACGTACTTGTTTCATATCCTTCGCATCACTCCATAGAATTTTTGTTCCAACACCATTCAGATTACTCATGGAAGGATGAATTCGAAGTTTTGTAAATGTATGACTGTTCAAATTGTTTCTAAATAATGCGGCACGATCTCCTTTGCCTAACCCGGCACGAGTGCTTCCAAGAAATAAATCCATGTCTCCGTCATTATCAATATCAGCGAAACTCGGATTTCCCATAAACTGAATTCCAGTCTGTTCAGAAACTTCCTTAAACTTGAATGCTGATGAATTGAAAAATAATTTTGAACCGTCAAAAATATCTAACCATCCATCATTATTTACATCTGCGCAAGCTACAACACCATTGGAAGGTTCAAGGTGTGGAATGGTTTGAGTCAATCCGGCGCGTGTACTGACATTTGTAAATTCAGCGTTACCATTATTCACAAACACAATGGGAGGAATTTTTTGGCTGTGAATATAAATATCGATATTGCCGTCATTATTAAAATCGCCGGCGATAGCAATCGTTGGAGAAAGATCGCTGTGTGAATAAAAATCAGAATCAGATTTTGATTCAAAATGAAATGAACCCCGATTCAAAAACAAATCAAAAAATTTTTGTTTGTTGCTAACATAATACGGAATAAAAATATCTACCAAACCATCATTATTGAAATCTGAAAATGTTGCGCCGTACGATGCATGTCCCAATACTTTTGTGATACCGGTTTTTGACGTTATATATTTAAAACGTCCGGTTCCATCACCTGCAAAGATCATGTCGCCCGCATCATAATTCGAAATATACAAATCAAGATTACCATCATTATTAAAATCAATAAACTTTGCTGAAATATTTCCCAACGAGTTCAGTTCATCAAAAATAAGATTCGATTTTGAAGTCCAATCGCGATAGCTTCCATTCGATTTTCCGAGAAAAAATTTAAATTTAGTCTGATCAATAATTTCCAACAGATCGTCATATCCGTCATTATTCACATCACCCATAGCAACAATACTTGGAGAGCGTGGTGCATCCGCAATATTGGCATCTGATGTTACATCAACAAAACGGTTCTTATCGGAATTTTCATAAAGCAAATTTATATCATCATCATTTACTACTAATAAAGCCGGACGTTCTTCTGAACTTCGATGGAAAAATATGCCATTCTTTCCTGTTCGTCGCAAAGAAGCTTGCTCGGTAATGTCTGTAAATGATATTCCTGTTGAAGCGGAGTTCGTATAAATTCCTTGGTGTCCAATAATCCAAATATGTGTTGTTCCATCGGATTGAATAACGCTGATATCCGAAAAATTGTCATCGTATATTTTTACAGATTCATTTTGTTTCCACATTCCATCTTCTATAGATAATAACGTAGAAGAATTTCCAACAATCCATACCTGATGGTCATTTATTGCTTTTACAGAAACAAGTTGCTCACGCGTTTCAATTTTTTCATTACTCCATTGTATTCCATTAAATTTTAGAACAGTTCCTTTTTCGCCAACAGTCCAACCAAGACTGTCATTAACCATGGATATTTTATTCAGCGTTTGTACAGTTGGAGAAATAAATTTTTTCCACACACCATGTTCATACCGAATAATTATTCCATTTCTTCCAACAGCCCAGCCGGAATTTTCTGAAACCATCGCAACATCATTCAGATCTCCTTCATAAACGTTTTCCTGTTTCGATTGATCAAACAATATAAGGGGCGATGGAATTTCTTCCAATTTTTTTGAATGATAAAAGAGTATGTGTCCTTGTTGACCAACCATCCATGCCGATCCATCATTCAACATTGAAATTCCTTTCCACATAACATGATCAGATTCATCCCACATAAGAGAAGGCAGCGCAATTTCTTTTTTAATTCCTGATGAAAATGCGTTCATTGCCGGACGGTACGCGCCATCATGCGTAAGATGATTAACTGTTAAAAGAAAAGAAGAATCCTGTACAGCGATAAGTGGAAAATCTGAATACGGAAAGCTATAAAAAGAGGACCAACTCCCCTTCGTGAAACGAAGAATTTTACCTTCAACATCCTTTCCTCTGCCACGCGAAATAGCAAAGCCATCATCTGTTGAAAGCATTTGAATGTGTGCACCAAGTTCAACAGTTGCTTGACGAAACCATACTTCCTTTTTTGATAACGATCCATCCAACAATTCTTTTTTTTTGTTAGTACACGAAAGTAATACCAACGAAGCTACAACAATTGTACGTAGTGTTACTGTTTGCAATGTTTTTGCCGTCATCATTTGAAAATAATGTAACAAAATCTTCCATTACTTTCACCGCTTGCGATTCAAATATTTTAACTATATCTTTATAGCGGATTTTACAGTTCACCTATATCACTCACACTTAATAAAAAGGATTTGTTCATGAAACAAGTATTTTTTAGTTTTTTGATCGCAGCATTTGCTCTGAATTTTGCAATTGCCCAAGATAAAGCTCCTGCAACAGAAGAGGCAACAAAACCTTTAGCCGCAAAAGTTAAAGCCAAAAAAGAAGACTGTAAAGATTGTAAAGAAAATGGTAAAGAATGTAAGGATTGCAAAGAGAAAAAAGAAGGCAAAGAGTGTAAAGATTGTAAAGATAAAAAAGCAAAACACGGACACAAAGAAGCAAAAGCTGAAGAAAAAAAATAATATTACAATTTTTTTTGATATGAAGCCGTTGTTGAATATTCAACAACGGCTTTTTTTATTATATAGCTCGTACTGAAATGTCTCATAGAAGGTCATAGTGCGTTCAATCTTCCGAAGGTTCTACATTTTGAATAATTTTTAGCGCTGTGGAATAACCTTCGGAAGGTTTCCTACTTTTTAAGGTTCAACATTCAGTATTTCCCTTCTTGCAAATTTCATCCAACTTCTGTAATATCAAACAGCAAATTATTCAGAGCGTTTTTCCTTCAACACATTACTAAAAAGGAATTGTATAATGAGTAACACAAAAACTCCTCAACCAAACACACCGCAAGATGAAGTCTACTTACCTTCAGCAGAAATAATTGCGCAAGCAAATGTTCCAAATCCTGAAGCAGCCCGCAAAGAAGCTTCCGACAATCTCGAAGCATACTGGGCACGTCGTGCAAACGAACTTGAATGGTACAAAAAATGGGATACGGTGTTGGACGATTCGAACAAACCATTTTACCAATGGTATGTCGGCGGAAAAACAAATATCGTTCTCAATGCGCTCGATCGTCATGTAAAAACGTGGCGAAGAAATAAACTTGCTCTCATTTGGGAAGGTGAAAAAGGGGATGTGCGCACGTTTTCATATCACGCGCTCAATCGTGAAGTGTGTAAGTTTGCAAATGTTTTAAAAAGTATGGGAGTAAGCAAAGGCGATCGCGTTACGATTTATATGCCGCGTATTCCTGAAACTGTTATCGCGATGCTTGCTACGGCAAAAATCGGCGCGGTGCATTCTGTTGTGTACGGCGGATTTTCTGTTGAAGCATTGCACGGACGCATTGAAGACAGCGAATCAAAAGTAATTATCACTGCCGATGGCGGCAACATGAACGGCAAAAAAATTGAATTGAAAAAAATTGTTGATGAAGCATTGCAACGTACTGCCGCTCCGGAAAATGTTGTCGTTGTCAAACATCTCGGCTCTGACGTAACAATGGAAGCCGGACGCGATTATTGGTACCATGAATTAATGAATCTTCCTCTCACTCGTAACGGACTCCGTTGCGAAACGGAAGTGATGGACGCAGAAGATCCACTCTTCATTCTCTACACGTCCGGCACAACAGGAAAACCGAAAGCAATACTTCACACACACGGCGGTTATTCCGTTGGCATACACGCAACATTGAAAGATGTGTTCGATTTAAAAGAAGAAGATCGCTGGTGGTGCACGGCTGACCCTGGTTGGATTACAGGACACTCGTACATTGTGTATGCGCCGCTGATTGCCGGTGCAACATCATTCATGTACGAAGGCGCACCGACATTTCCGTATCCGGATCGTTGGTGGACAATGATTGAAAAATATGGTATCACAGTTTTTTACTCTACACCAACTGCAATTCGCGGATTGATGCGCTTCGGTCCATCGTGGCCAAATCGTCACGACCTTTCTTCCCTTCGCTTGCTTGGAAGTGTCGGCGAGCCAATCAATCCGGAAGCGTGGCGATGGTTTCATAAAAATATCGGCAAAGAAAAATGTCCGATTATGGATACGTGGTGGCAAACTGAAACCGGTATGTTTATGTTGTCGCCAATGCCTGTGATGAAATTAAAACCCGGCTCTGCTACAAAACCACTTCCCGGCATCGAAGCAGATGTTGTGAATGAAGAAGGAATTTCTGTTGCCGACGGCGAAGAAGGATTTTTAGTATTGAAAAATCCGTGGCCTGCAATGATGCGAACAATTTTCAAAGACCCTGAACGATACGTCAGTACATACTGGACAAAATTTCCGAATATGTATTTCGTCGGCGATTCTGCGCGAAGAGATAAGGACGGATATTTTTGGATTATTGGCCGCGTGGATGATGTAATTAAAGTAAGCGGCTACCGGCTTGGTACTGCGGAAATTGAATCAGCATTCGTAAGCCATCAATCAGTTGCAGAAGCTGCGGTAATCGGCTTACCGCATGAATTGAAAGGTGTTGCTATTCACGCGTACGTTATTCTCAAATCCGGACACGAAGGGAATGAACAATTAGTTGAAGACTTGCGCAAACATATCGCGCATGAATTAGGACCGATTGCAAAACCGGAGAAGATCGAATTTGTAAAAGTATTACCAAAAACTCGAAGCGGAAAAATTATGCGCCGCGTCTTGAAAGCTCGTGCACAAGGAATGAGTGAAGGAGATATTTCTACGCTGGAAGAATAAGAGTAAAAAGATGGTCTCCACCTTCAAGGTGGAGACCATCTCTCTTCGGAACAGATCAATTTAATGCAGCCGATGAAATTCCTAATTTTACAAATGTTTGTTCTTTTGAATTCCAAATAACATCCACTCTGAGTAAATCAAAAATGTTCCCAACCCCGATATACGTTTCCCAGTACGGCTTCCAGTTATTCTGAATTGAATACGCCGTGTTCGTATTCCACACATTTGCAATACTTCCACCCGTTATGATTTGAAGACCGGCATCTGCAAAGCCAAGAGACATAAAAGGTAATGATTGCCAATTGTGTTCACCTTGAAACATGAAATATTTTTCACCTGCAAACTCATACGGTTGAACTCCCTTTAAAACTCCTACAGGCGAATAGATTGAGAACGATGCAGACGGCATAAACAAATGCTGGATTTCATACTTACTTCCTGATACTATTCCTCCTTCAATCACAAAACGAAAATATGGAGCTAAAAACATTGTAGAATAAATTGTATTGAACCGTGCATTTACAAGGAAAGCTGTTTGTTGATAATTGAAATCGCTCCCAATAAATGGATGTGATATATTCGCAAATATTTTCAACGCAAACGGACTCAATGTTCTAAAGGAAAGAAGTCCGGTTGGATCGTACCCAAATTCAAATCGAAGAGCGTTATCTGTTCCTTCGACAATAGCTGGATTTACACGACGATCTTTCTTTAACGACACAAATGAATTTTCGGAAACTGAAGATTCCTTTTCCGATTGAAAATAAATTTTTGCATACAGCGTATCGGTAAAATATTTATGAATTCCAATATTGAATCCGGTTGACCGATAATAATTAAAATAATCTTGTCCCAACAATGTAAAGCCAACGGAATTTATTGTTTTCGAAATATTGTACGATGATTGCCACGGTCGAATATCGCTCCAGACATTCATATCCAATCGATCTAAATGATCGTCATCAAAATTATATCCGCCCCCTATCTTCCATTCAATAATTTTAGCACCACTTGAGTAAGCCAGAGATCCGTTGTAAAAATAGTTCATGTTCATTGAATCAATATCAAAATACACTCCGGGCGTAACTCCTTCAACACGATCGTTATGCAAGATTCCGTAATTCATAAATGCGCTAAATAAAGTTCCAACTAAACTTTTCGAAGAATCAGAAGAAGATGATGAAAGAACACTGAGAGCACCTTTCGGCTGAATAAGTTTATCCATCGTTTGCGTACTGTCTAATTCTGCAAATGCAATTTTTTCTTTTACTGTGAGAGGCAAAGGACGCAGAGAATCAATAGCAATGGAATTTAATTCTACAGGACGAACAGCCGGTTGATATGTTTGGAAGATTGGATTCGGTGCAGTTTTTGTTTTTCGGTAACGAAGCAGTTTTGAAGTCATCTTCGATGTATCGGCTGTATATCCTCCGTATTTAGAACGACGTGCATTTTTAATCGAATCAGGAATCGTTCCATTTGCTTTGCAAGTGCTTGCAGAAAACACTTCGGATATTTTCATTCTATCCATACTTAACAAACCACCCATGACACTCAATTCACCGGAAAGTTCAACTTCGGAATATTGCGGAATCCAAAATCCATTGTAATTCGAATACGCCTGTTGGATTTTCATCGAAAATCCTTTCGCAAACGGAATATTCCACCCTTGCCCGGTTTCTACATTCGCACCGATGAGAGCAAACGTTGCATCATCGATAATAATCGTTCCTTTCATCAATGGTTCAACCGATGAACGGGGTATGATTTGAATTGTATGAGAAACTTCCTTACCTGCAACTTTCGAATTTAAAAGTTTGAAGTCGTAATACTTAATTGCATTATCTGCCAATGGGAAAATAACATTACTCTTCCCGCTCCCTATCTTAATATTTAAATCGCCGTTTACAAAGAAAAGAGACAACCCGATGCTGATACTGATGTTCATATTCGTGCTTTTGATGTTATCGGTCTTATGGGTTGACAAGACGAATTCTTTGCTCATTTTTCCTTTTTCATAGATCTGCTTCACGAATTTTTCATCGATCATTGCGATGCGTTCGCTCGAATAAAAAATGTTCTTTTTATATCCTGTTACTTCATAATTTTTCAATCCTTCATAATTTTTTTCTCTTCGTTTAATCGCTTCGCGCATAATTTCCATCGCCGGGTCTTCCATATTGCTGTGTACTGTTACTTCCGGCAACTGAATCAACGCCGGTACTAAACCGATGTTCAATGAAGTTTCGTGTGGAACGGATATTGAAATGGTTTTATTGTGATACCCTACGTATGTAACTACCAGCGAATAATTTCCTTCCGAAAGTTCCAGAAGAAATTCTCCTTCTTTGTTCGATGAAGTAACAATATCTGTCTGAGCAACGCGGATTGTTGCATACGAAAGAACAAGCTGCGTTGAATCATCAAGAATGATACCGTGAATTTTATATGTTTGAGAGAACAGAAGTGCGGGAAACAACAGCAAGAAATATTTCATTGGGTTCCTGGATTTTGTGTAAGATTGTTTTTTCTCCTGAATTAATAACTGACGTTACGCAAAACATACTCAATATGTTTCATTTGTAAATTTTTTGTAACTACTCACCGTTATTGTTTATTCAAAAAATCCCTCCGCCAAAAAGACGGCGGACTTACAGCCT
>CAYHZL010000067.1:0-16718 GCA_964361075.1 uncultured Chitinophagaceae bacterium | reverse complement strand
GAATGCGGATTTACAATATTTTCTTTGGAAATACTGAAATTATGCCGAAGGTGGCGAAGCCATTCCCGAAGGGATCCCTTTGGGACACTTCGTGACCTTCGGGAAAAAAAACACTGAGTAGCGCGTTCAGTACGCCTGCGGCGAATTTTTTTCAAAAAGAGTAACTTACACAGTGATGAATTTTTCAAAAAAAATTATCGGAATACAAGTGAAAGAGAATCTGCTTACAGTTGAAGCGCCAACTTACAACGCATACCAATAGCTCACCTTTACCACATACACATTATCCGGCGCAACGGAAAATGTATTGGTAAGATTATCAACAAATGCAGAATTGTATCCGCCTGATTGTCTGAATCCGCGGTTATGCGACCAGACGAAATAAAATGTACTCCCTTCCCGATACTCCCAACGCAATACAATATTTGTAATGTATGATGTTCGATTAAAATCTGCGACACCAGCATAATGATGAGATAAAATATCGCCGTCTGGTTTTAGTATTCCGAAAGTATCGTAATGTCCTTTCACCAAAAAAAATTGATTGTATGTTTGCAGCGAAAGATTGTGCGTAAATAAAAGTGACCCGCGAAGTGTAAAATCAATTCCATCAACATCTCGCATACCAAAAACAGCAACAGGTGTTGATGGTGCGAATGTCAGCATGCTATCGGTAATAGCATCGGCAAATGAATTACGATTGCGTTCGTGTCCATAGCCAATCGAAAAACTATATTCCATTGCTGATGTCGGACGAATGATCATTGTTCCAGAAATATTATGCGCACGTTGACCAGTTTCATTATATGTAAAACTTTCTTTTGCACTACCAATGATAATTTTTCTTCCATCGCTCGCTATCTCAACACTTGCTGAATAATGCGTAGGAGTATTGAAGACGCCGAATCCACGTGGCTCATACGGATCTTTGGCAGGCAGACCATACGAAAATGATGATGATAAAGACCAATAACTCAAAAACTGAGAAGTGAAATTGAATGTTCCTTCTTTGAATAGCAACAGTCGATCAAAATTCCATCGCAGGTGTTGATTAAAATCGAAACGATAATTGCGAAAATATTTTCCCGACACTTGGTCGCGATAGGTAAGAGTTCCGAATACTCCATAATCATTCGGACTGTTAAAAAAACCAATATCATTGATGTAATATTTTTTTGATGTGAAATCATAACTTATATCATAAAGCCAATGCTCTCCACTCACTTTTCCGAAATGAACTTTGCCGGCACTACCATCACGAAGTTCTCCGGTTGCTCTTACACTATGAGACCCTGCAAGAAATCCATCCAAACGATATGTCGTGTTGTCAAAAAAAATATTCCAATCGGTTCCTGCTGTGAATGCAGGAGTTCGCGAATCGCGAGCTACTGCAGTTACAATTGCACCTATATTTGAGTTACCAAAAAAATCTTGTTTCAATCGAATAAGATTATAGCTTGCGCGAGGTTCAGCGCGTTGCGATATAATATGATTTGCCGAATCGCGATAAGAAAAATCTTCTTCATCTGTGAGTGCGGAAAGAATACCGAGTGACATACCACTCTCCGTCTTTCCGGTAATTTTTGCAGCGCCAAGAATTGTTGCATTCGACGGTGCATCGGTAATCATAGAACCGTAAGGAGGAGACACATCAATTCCTTTTCCAATGCGACGAGAATAAAATAATCCGGGACCAAAATTTCCGCCAAATGTTGTGAAGCGGAGAATCTGCTTCACTATCTCTGCGCGCAAGTCTGGCAACAATACTATCCGGTGATGAGTCATACATCATTGCAAAAAAATAAATATTGTTCTCATCGTATAAAATTTTTACTTTTGTTTTTTCTGTTGCAGGCTGACCTTCGTACGGATCGCGTTGAATAAAATCATCTGCACTATTTGCCTGTTTCCAAACTTTGTCGTCGCCGTAACCATCAATGATAGGCGCAACATTAGTTCGAATAATTTTAATTGATCTTGGATTATTGCCACCGAAAAGAAATGGAACAACACAAAACAGAAGCAATGCAATGAGAAAAGTTTTCATAGAAATAGAGTTATTGGTGACTGCTGCGCTTAAGTAACCAAAACAGAAATAAAAATGCAAGAAATGAAAAACTTCTATGAAAAATCATGGAGCTTTACGATGGCGGGGAAGTTTTCGGAATGTTCTTTGTTTTTATTTTGTCAACAAAATTTTTTTTGTTTCAACAAAACTACCTGCCTGCATTCTTACCAAATATATTCCGCTTGCAAATCCAGATGCATTCCACTGAACTTCTTTCCATCCCGCAGATTGTTCTCCGTTCACGAGTGTTGCAATTTCTCTTCCGAGTAGATCATAAATCCTTAAACTCACTTTACTGGTCATTGGTAATTGATAACTGATCACTGTTGACGGGTTGAATGGGTTAGGGTAGTTGTTGTCGAGGGAATAGCTCTTCGGCATGGATAACGTTGGCGTTGTTACTTCAGTCGTCATCGCACCATGCACAACAATTTCGAAAAGCGAGTAACCCCATTGCGTACCACGTTGCTGTCCGAGAATTTTTATGTACCTGCTTTTTTCTGTTGTTGTAATTTTATCGATGCCGCCGTCACTGTTGTTTTCTGTAACGATAGTGCGCCAAGTTGTTCCATCATCCGAAAGTTGCACGAGATACGATTTTCCATAAGCTGTCTCCCAATACAACAAAATTTCACTCAAGCTCTGAACAGATCCAAGATCGACGATGATATATTGTGGATCGCTGAATGCCGATGACCACCGCGTAGAAAAATTTCCATCAACCGCATTGTAACCTTCCAATCCGGTTTTTTCAACGGATGAAACTGTTACCGTTTTATTCAGAGCAATGTTCACAGGCGGTTGCGGATAGACGGTGAGCGTTGCAGATTGTGTGTTGTTGCTTTCGACGCACTCATCAATCGTATTGTCCGGATCAACCGTTGCACCGATGGAATATGTTGCCAGCGAATCTGCCAACCACAGATTTGTTCCCTTCGGACCGTTGTCAGCCTGAATAAATGCCATCCCTCCGGCAGGAATTGATTGCGAATAGTTTGACGACCATACAACTTCTTTTCCATTCACACTGAATAAAGTTTTGATCGGAGTTCCGGCAGTGCTTGCACCAGTACCTTGATTTTTTACCAACGCCGCAAACGTAACCTTCTGTCCTTTGATTGGATATGGCGGAATCATTTTGATGTTTGCAATTCGCAGATCGGGTTTCTTTGTACCATCAGCAACTGTAAATGTTCCCATCAGCAAAAGACTATCAGACGACGTTCCAACTCTGATGGTTTTCGTTCCGGTTTCAACTTCGTACATATTTAATTTATCATTGAAATGATACAGCTCGTCATTAGTGATTGTAAACGAAACAGTTTTTGTTTCACCGGCAACAAGTGCAACACGTTTGAATCCTTTCAGTTCTTTAATCGCCATCGGCACTGTGGAGTTTGTGTGAGTGAGATATAACTGCACAACTTCTTCGCCATCGCGTGTGCCTGTGTTTTTCACATCCACACTGATAGTAACCAGCGCACCAAACGATGAGGATTGCGGCGCGATGACAAGATTGCTGTATGCAAATGTCGTATAACTCAATCCTCGTCCGAAAGCAAATTGAACCGGATAACCCTTCGCATCAAACCAACGATATCCTCCTCCCAATCCATCGTCAAGCAAATCATTCCATGGAGGCAGAGTGCCGCTTGCCGTTGGCATCGTTACCGGAAGTTTGCCGCTCGGATTCACATCACCAAAAAGAATATCAGCGAGAGCATTACCGGCTTCTTGACCGGGATAGAACGCATAGAGCAAACCCTTCATATTTAAAATCGAATTCTTTATTCCGCAAATACCGCCGCTGTAAATTACAACGATTATTTTTTTATTTTCCTGTGCCAACATATTGATTAATTGCTGTTGAGTCGCAGGAAGATTGATTGATCCTCCAACACGATCTCCTCCTTCACCTTCCTGACTTGGATCAAGTCCGCCGACGAACACGACAACATCGGCTGAAGCAGCAACAATGCGTGCGGCAGCGAAACCGCTTGTATCGTTATTATTAATTTCACAACCTTTGACATACACAACTTTATTGGAACCAATCTTTGTTTCGATTCCTTGTTTCGGACTGATCGAATAAAATGGAGTAACATAGGCGCTGCCGCCACCATCTATTTGTGCAACTGCGGCGCTTGGTCCGATAAGTGCTATCTTTGTTATTGAATTTTTTGAGAGAGGAAGAATGTTGTCCTGATTTTCCAGGAGGACGATTGATTTGCGCGCAGCTTCCAGACAGAGTTGTTGATGCGCAACACTGTTTACATCGTTTGGATCGCCATCGGGTTGATAGTCGAGCATTCCTGCCAATAGCTTTGTTCTAAGCACGCGGCGAACTGCTTGATCAATTGTTGCTTGAGTAACTTGTCCGTTGGCTACAAGAGTGGGCAAATTATTTTGATAGAGAGTAGAACCCATTTCGATATCGCAACCCGCAGTGATTGCTTTTTTTGTATCCCATATCGAACCCCAATCTGAAACTACATAAAAAGGAAATCCCCAGTAATCTCTTAATAATAGAAGTCAGCACTGTCGGATTCTCAGCGCACTTTTCTCCGTTAATAAGATTGTACGCATTCATCACAGAGAATGCACCACCTTCCTGAACGGCTGTCCGAAAAGTTAATCCGTTTATTTCAGTGAGTGAGCGCATTGAAGCAATTATATTATTAGTAGTTCGTCCGTTTTCGCGGTGATTGGCATTGTAATGTTTGATGGTTGCGATCGTAGGAGTAGATTGAATTCCTTTCACCACAGCAGTAGTGGTCTGTGCATCGAGGTACGGATCTTCCCCGCCGCTTTCTGCGCTGCGTCCGTTGCGAGGATCACGTCCGAGATCGAGAACTGGTCCGAGCGCCTGATGCTTTCCTTTGCCGCGAAATTCTTTTCCCATCGCCACACCAATGCGATAGGCAACATCAACATCCCACATTGCAGCCATACCAATTCCGACAGGAAAACTCGTCGCAAGTCCGTCGCGCACTCCATGCGGTCCGTCTGACATAATAAATCCGGGAATTTTCAAACGAGAATTGTCTGCTGTATTAAAATCACCTTCCCGATGTAACTGAAGAATTTTTTCTTCCATCGCCATCTGATTCAGGATTGTTGTAATTCGGTCTTCAACAGTTTGGATTTGAGAAAATGAAAATTGAAAAAGAAAGGCACAGAGAAAAAGCAGGGATGTTCTTCGAGTATTCATGGAAGAGCTCCAAAATAATTGGCGTATAATATCAATCATTATAGCGTACTGATTCGCCGCGGCGAATCACTTCAAGTGATGGCATCAATTTGTGAAAAAAGACAAATCTTATTTTGTCAGCAACATTTTTTTTGTATCCACGAAATTACCTGCGCACAGTTTGTAAAAATATACACCGCTTGCATTCGTTGATGCATTGAACTGCACGAAATAACTTCCTGCTTCTTTCTGTTCATCAACCAACGTCGCAACTTCCCTTCCAACAACATCGTACACTTTAAATGTTACATGACTGTTCACTGGTAATTGATAACTGATTACTGTAGAAGGATTGAAAGGATTCGGATAGTTTTGCATCAACTGAAATTGTCGAGGAACAATATCTCCCGTAAGTTTTGCAGAAGTTACTTTACTAAAATAGACTGCAAGTGTGTGTGCTGTACTGTTATCAGGAAATTTTACAAAACATTTTTGTGATACAGAATCAAATACCCATCCCTTTGCGGTAAAGGAATGAATGGAATCAAGAGTTACTACATTCAAACGACTACCATCCAACATAACACTGTCGGGACTCACTGTAACCCAATTGAATTCCGCAAGCCAATCGCGTTGCGGTACCGAAAACGTACCGAAGCGAGTTCCGATGGTAATTATTGCTCGTTGATCGGTACGGTTATGTATGATTGTATCCGTACTGAAAATTCCTTTTTCGTAATCGTACGTTATGCCATCGTCATCGTACACGGTGCATCCTCCGCTCCCTCCGGGAAAACTGCTGAGGAGCAAAGTTTTCCGTGCTTCAGGTGCGTCAACATACTGTGCAGCGGATGACATCGGAATAAGAGAACCTGCTTTTACAAATGTCGGAATATCAGATCTAATTACCGGAATAATATATGATGTCTTCCCTGCATAATATTTTCCCGAATTAAAATCATACCAATTTCCATCCGGAAGATAAACTGATTGTTGTGTTGCTCCCTCAATAACCACAGGAGAGACAAGCAAACTATTTCCAAACATCCATTCGGAAGAAAGATTCGCAACAGTAGGATCATCAGGATATTCAACAACGAGTGGACGGACGATTGAAATTCCCGTTAAATGATTTTCACGCGCGGCAGAATAAATGTACGGCATTAATCGGTATCGCAGACGAATGTATTTCGTTGCAATCGTTTCTGCTTCGGATCCATAATTCCATGGTTCCCGCTCTTGGTTCAAACTTCCATGAACACGAAAGACAGGAACAAATGTACCGAACTGTATCCAACGAAAATAGTTTTCGGAATTTGGTGTTCCCCAAAATCCTCCGATGTCCATTCCCCACCATGAAACTCCGAGCGTAATGCTCGAAAGCATAAAGAGGCGCTGATCTGCCATTGAAGGAAATCCGCTTGAAATATCTCCTGACCACAATGCGTACGCATATCGCTGGGCGCCCGTATAAAAATTTCTATTGATTGACCAGACGCGATTATTACTGAACGCTCGCTGCCCTTCATATTGTCCGCGCTGCATTTGCATAAACATCAGATTGCCGCCGTACTCATCTGCTTCATCATTCCAGTAACCGGTAATTCCTTTTGTGTACGAATTTCCTTGTAGTGCAAAACTTTCCCAAAACCATTGACGCGCATCAGGATTATTAAAATTAAGACGACCAACCTGTTGTCCGCTGAAATAATCTGTTACGTAATCAACAAAAAAATTATGATTCTGGCAGTACAATCCTTGTGTTGTGTTTACATGAACGCGCGGTTTACGAATGCCCATCAGGTGCATTCCATACCTTTTCAATGTATCAACAATTACTCCTGATTGACCGTCAGGAAATTTTGGTCCCCAGCGAAATTCGCCGTAGTTATCAGCTCCCCAATCCATCCAATCAAAATCAAGAATATATGCGTCGATCGGAATATTTTTTTTTCTGTATGTTTGGATGTCGCTGTATAATTCAGTCTGATCAGTTCCCCATTCTGTGTTGAGAAAACCGAGCGTGTATTTTGGAAACAACGGAGAAAATCCGGTAACCTCATACATACCTTTTATGATTTCTTTCGGAGATCCGACAAAGATATACAATTCAATATCTCTTTTTATTGAAGATGCTTTGCGCAAAAAAGAAAACGATGTTCCTGCAATAGTTATTGAACCACTGTCAACATCTGCAAGAAATCCCCATCCTTGCGTGGTCCATGCAAAAGGTCCTCCACCTTGTCCTTGATTTCCTGAACTGATAATATTAAAATTCTGAGTCGGTAAGTTTCCTTGCGATCTGTTGTGTACACCGTAGAATGTTCCACCCGACGTTGTAAGAGCTACGCTGTTTTGTTGAAGACCACCGGAAGATGGTTCTTCACAAAGCAGTTGACCATTTCTTTTATATAAATGAAAACGGAGCGGATTGCGATTGATTTCTATCTTATAGTTTGCGGTTGTTATTCGAAGCGGATCTCCCGAAGTGTCTATGCTTGCGCCTATTAAAGTCCACGATGTTTCGGCGACAACAAGTGTGTTCGGATCTTGAATTCCGTTTGGTAAATAATTAACCATCAGAATGTTGTCCGTGCATACTTTGAAAACAACGATGTTCGTGTCGGCAAAAAGAATCAATGCATTGCCAGCGATCTGAATTTTTGTGACAGGTCCAATAACTTGCGCCCGTATTTCTTGATTCAAACAAAACGATAACGCAACAACTATCAGTATGAATGAATGTGTTCGAATCATAAACTTTCGCTCAAATTGTCAGTATTTATTTCACCAGTACCATCTTCTTTAACTGTTGTTTTCCATTCCACTCTAAACGTGCAAAGTACATTCCCGAAGAAAGACGTGATCCGTCAAACTGCACGGAATACGTTCCCACTTCTTTTACTTCGTTCACCAATGTTGCAATTTCCCTTCCAACAACATCGTACACTTTTAATGTTGTGTAGCTATTAGCTGACAGCTGATAGCTAATAGTAGTTGTCGGATTGAAAGGATTCGGATAATTCTGCATCAACTGAAAATTGTTCGGGAGATTGTTGTTTGACAAAGCAATATTGTCGATAATCGGTAGTTTATACGTTACTGCAAAAACTCCGTTCGTATTTGCAGGAAGTGTTATCTTATCCGAAGAAAAATTGTTGTAAAGTGAACCATCTTTTTTTATACCGCTGATTGTTAGAAAACCATTCGGTACACCGATCGGGCGCAGAGTAAATGTTCTGTCGCGATTTTCTGCACCAAAACGATAATACAATGTTGCCGGTTCTTTCTTTACCAAAAGCTTTCCGTACAGATATGTGTAATAACCGGTTTCGATTGAATGATACGCTGCCTTGCCTGTCCCGCCTTTCGTCGTTCCCCATGCTGCAATCATTCCTCCATATTTATTTGTATTCTCAAAAACATCGCCATACACATGATCAACGAAATATTTCATAAAGAAGTCTAATGTTTCATCTGCCATCTTCAAATATTTTTCTTTTCCGGTTAATTGATACAACATCAATCCTGAAGTTACTGCCTGTTCCATCTGCCACCACGCTTTTGCAGTATCAGTAATTCCCCACATCAACATTTCTCCGGTTGTCCGGTTATAATCTTTGTATGGACCGCCGTTTTGATTGTCATAACCTTTATCGAGCACCAGTTGCACAAGCTGTTCTGCTACGGAAAGATATTTCGGATCTTTTTCTAATTGATAAATGCGCGCAAGACACCATCCTGTTTTCAACACGTGTCCCATAATCGTCATTGTCTCTGTACTCTTCGCTTCCCATAGCGAATTGTAAATTTCTGCAAATCCGATCTGCTGTTGCGGAACGCTTGCCGCAAGACGATTGATCATGTTGTCTGCGAGTTGTAGAAGACGTGTTTTGTATCGTTGATCTCCTGTCATCAAATACAGATGAAGCACATGAGTTGTAATAGCATCAACCGTTGCATTGAAACTTTTATCTGCCGGCGTTGTGCCATCATATTTCACATTATCAAAATATCCAAGATATGCCGCGCTCGAATCCCACAGATGCGATTCATTGTACTCATAACTCTTAGCTAACCAATTCCAATCGTTCGTGTCACGTGTTGCTTCGTACATTGCCATTATACCGAGCATTGCGTAATGCTGATAGTATGCCGTTTTATTTGCAGTCGGACTTGTCGCTGTTCCGGTTTTGCTGATGTCGTTATTCCATCCGCCGTATGTTTTATCCCATGCATACTTATACATAAAATCCAAACCATACTTTGCATACTGTAAATAAGTCGTATCACCAGTAAGCTGAAAAGCACGAACAAATCCGTACGCATCACGTGATTGGTTCAACGTATTTTTAATAGATGAACCGGAAAGACTTCCCTGCCGGTTGATATTGGTATAAAATCCTCCGGATGTCGGTTCGTACGCTTTCATCCAGAATTTTGCGCAACTATCAACATAGCCAAACACCATTTCCGGTGTTTGCAAATATTGGGATTTGAAATTGTATTGAGAAAAAAGAACTTGAGATGCATAAAGAGTGATGTAAAGAATTTTTTTCATGGTGTGAATTTTTATGATAATATTATTTAGTAATTAGGCGAGAATGTAACCATAAGGTAATAGTGTAGTACTAATTTTATTTTCTCTGAATCTTAAAGTATCTTCTATAGATTCCTTTGAAATATGCGGAAAACTTTTTAATAATGCATCTCACTTCCTGATACAAATGGTAACCGCCAAAGTTACTACTAAAACAAAAAAGCGGATTCAAAGACAAAAATCTTCGATATCCGCATATTTCTTGTGCACCGGAAGGGAGTCGAACCCCTAACCCTCAGCTTCGTAGGCTGATGCTCTATCCAGTTGAGCTACCGGTGCGATTATTTTTATTTTAAATATACAAAATTTTCCTTTTATTTCAATTCAGTAAGTTTTTTGTATCAAAATCTAAAAATTTTCTACTGAATTGGTAATTACTTTGGTAACCACTTGTCAAAAATAAAAACGCTGAGAGAAACGAGGCTTCCGGCATCATTAAAACTCTCAGCGTCAACTCTTACGGATTGTAAAATTATTTTTTTGGAAGCCTGTTTTTTATTTCTTCACAAAGATACAAATCAATATATGTGATTGCAACGAAATATATATCGCTCCCAAACTCTGTTTGGGAGCGTTGAGTATGTGAAACGGAGTTTCACATGCTTGATTGCGAAGCAGAACTTCGCTCATAGTGTGTTCCCAACGAGGACGTTGGGAACAAGTTTAAAAAATATTTTTAGATTTATGAATTACTAACAGCACGATTAAAACCTTATGCACAGACTGAGACCGTTGTTTGTAGGAAATATTGTTACAGGTTGCTCGATTGTTCTCGTAGTTGGATTTATTGCCACAAAAAACAGCACTGCTGAAACGATACCAGCCACAATACCCAATAACTGTTTTTCACCAGATTGCTTTTGTGCTTCATTTTGTAAAGCTGTCAATTTTAAGAGTTCAAAAATATTAGATGCATCTCTCAGTTCGCTTGATTTTTTGAATAGAGTATAAGACCAGACTCCGCCACCAATAGCAAAAATTAATAGTGGTAGTGCTTCATACTCTTTTATTTCCATTTTATTTGTTGATGTTTTACGAGGTGCGTTTAGACCTTTTGTGAGAGAGGTTGTCTTTTTAACCGCCGACAAAATGTCTATTTTTCTCAACGTTATATTACCTTCTTTGATTGCATATGTTACCGTGCTATCTGTTGATTCTACAAATGAACACCAAAATACATCTCCCTGAACAGTCATAACTTGTATATCAAAAGAATTATTATTCTCTTGCAATAGTTGGTCATCTAAATTTATCAACCGAGTATTTTGTGAAGAATCAAATGGTAAGAAATCAATTTTTGCAATTAAAATAAGCAAAAAAAACCTTTCACCATAAGAAGTAACAACTCTCACTTGATTGGCAATAGTATCTTTGACTTGACAATTTTTAATAACTGTTCTATCCTTGAGATAAATGTCATCTGCTTTAGAGGATTGAACAATTATTCCAACTAAAAATATAAAAACTACATACTTCCAAAATAATTTCATTTTATTCTCCAATGAAGTGAGTAAGGTTTTATCAATTCAATGCTATCTGTATTTTGTTCACCGTGCTGTGCAATTGTGTTATCCATTGAGAATATTCATCAGTTTGTAATTAATGAACAAATGATACTTGCCCACATACTCATCTTTTAATATTTTCCCCTTCACAAGTTCAGCAAGATATTTACTTGCCGTTGTGTAGTGAATATCCAATTTTTTGCCAAACGCGACCGGTGTTATCATTGGAGAAGCAAAAAGAATATCTACCAAATCGGCTGAGTAAATTTTTTTATGTTTTGTTCTCACAAGCTCTCTATACTTTTCGTGCAGGTCTTTAATGTTCAATAACATTTCTTTTGTTTCTTTTGCCTGAAAATATATTGCTCTCAGCATAAAGAGAACAAATTCATTCCATTCACCTTTTGCCGAAACATTCAGTAACAATTTGTAATACTCGTTTCTGTTTTTATTGATGTACCCGCTAATAAAAAGAATTGGCAACGAAAGCAATTCTCTTTGTACAAGGTACAGCACGGCTGTAATGCGTCCCGTTCTTCCGTTTCCATCGCCAAAGGGATGAATTGCTTCAAACTGGTAGTGAGCAAGAGCGCATCGTACTAACACATCAATATTTTCATCTTCTGCATGGACAAAGTTTTCCCAATTGCTCATTAAGCGTGGTATTTCATTTGCGTTCGGCGGTGTGTACAGAGTTTCTTTTGTAATTGTGTTTTCAATTTTATTCGGTGTTCTACGAAACTTTTTATCGCCTTCCGGCAATAAAATATTATGTATGCCGGTTGTCATTCGTGAAGAAAGCTGAAACGATGTAAGATTTTTGTATCCCCAAAGAATAGCATCGTGGTAGTACTGCACTTCTTTGTCCGGTTGTCGTCGTTCATTTTCAGGAAAGAGAGTTAACTGCAAAACATTTTCAATTGTCGTATTAATGTTTTCGATTTGTGAACTTGCGATAGCTTCCTTTAATATTGCCGGAGATAATAATAACAACGGATTAGGAATTGAATGGGTATAGCCCTTTAATTCTCCCAACTCGGTACGTGCCTTTAACAATATTGCGATTGTTTGTTCGCCGTTAAACGAAACGTCTGGAGGCAGTTCCGGCAGTTGAAAAGGATATGTTGGCGAAAATGACATGACAGAAACTATATGTTAGAAAAATTGATTTATTTCGATATATCGGTTACAGTATATTATTTAAACTGATATGAAACAATCTCATCAACAAAAGCATTGTGTCTCTTCAATTCATCGAAATCTGTAATCTGTTTACTTCGTTATGCAATTGCTCAGGTTGTAGGTGAGAATATACCTGAGTAGTTTTTACGTCCGAGTGCCCTGTGTTGCTATTCAAATAAATCTGTATTATGTAATCGGTGTGTCTAAATCCTTACAAATTTTCTTCGCAAGAAAATCGTTTATCTCGTTATGTCGTGGAACAGAGGAAGATTTTCGTTTATTCCGGTTTACATAAATCGTGTGGTTACCGCCTTCACGCAATAACTCACAGCCATGTTGTTCTAAATGCCTAATCAATTCTTTTCGTTTCATGCAAAGACAATTTCTTCCTTAACGATATTTTCTTTTGGCAAGGTTTCTTCCGAAAGTAAACGGTTCGCTTCCAGCACCATCGCAAGTGCTTCATGTAAATTTTCCCGTGTTTCTTCCAGCGTTGCACCTTGTGTATTAGCTCCGGGTACTTCCTCTACAAATCCAATATATCCTTCGTCAACTTTTTGAAAAACGGCTGTGAGTGTCATAATAAGTCCTTTTGTTGTTTATCAAATTTAGCATTTGTGTAATGCTAAAGCAACTTAAGGGCATCTCTAAAAACCTTCAAGGTTTACCTTGATCAAATTTTGTAATGTTAAAATTTTAGGGGAAATCGCAAAAACAAAAACCTTGAAGGTTTCGTTGCTAGTTTTTAGAGATGCCCTTAATCAATTCATCGAAATTTGTAATCTGTTTACTTCGTTGTGTAATTGCTCAAGCTGTAGGTGAGAATATACCTGAGTAGTTTTTACGTCCGAGTGCCCAAGTAATTCCTTCACCGCGTAAAAAAGAAACTCCGTCCTGTACTAACCACGAGGCAAATGTATGCCTTGAAGAATGGAAATGCAACCTATCTTCACGGAATTTACACTCGTACACATAGTATTTGAATTTGACAAAATTATTTTTCAGTTGAACATTTATAGTGAAAGATTGTTCATCAATATAATTCAACTCCTGTTCGTAAATTTTTTAAGATACACAATTGATTTAATGATGAGTGATTCCAATACCGCTTCGGGTAGATTGACGTGGCCAATTTTTGTAGGTAACACAAGCCGAATTTTTCCGTCTTTATTTTTTTTATCAACACGCATTGTTGGCAGCAACGCCGAAGCGGAAATTGAAAATGTTTTTTTTGCAGGAAGTGGGATTGAAAAAATTGTCTGCTCAATAGTTGCAAAGTGTTGAGATGAAAGAGAGCCGAGTTCACGCGCAATGTATGCCTCTGCAACCATACCCAAAAGAATCGCCTCGCCATGTTTGAACACGCGATAGTTACCCGCCTTTTCCAATGCATGACCAACGGTGTGACCGAAATTAAGGATAGCGCGCAACCCTTGTTCACGTTCATCATTTGAAACAACATACGCTTTCATCGAGCAACATTCGGCAACAATTGAAGAAAGCACTGTTAAATTTTTTTGCAGCACTTGGTTGATAGAACGAGCAGTAAAATCAAAAAAATCTTTTTTCATGATAATGCCGTACTTCACTACTTCACCAAGTCCACAAACAATTTCGCGCTGCGGTAATGTCTGCAAAGTTTCAATATCAGCAATAACACATTCGGGTTGAAAAAATGCACCGATCATATTTTTGCCGAGCGGATGATTGATGCCGACTTTTCCTCCGACAGAACTATCTACCTGCGCCAACAATGTTGTTGGAATTTGCGCGAAGCGAAGACCGCGTTGATATGTTGCCGCAACGAAACCCGCCAAGTCGCCAATCACTCCTCCGCCCAACGCTACTACCGCGGAGTTTCTTCCAATACGATGACGAAGCAGCTCCGTATAAATAGCATTTGCGCGAGTAATACTTTTTTGTTTTTCACCGGAAGGAATGATAATTGAAAGTATTGTGAAACCGCTTCGCTCTAAACTTTTTCGTAAGGGCGCAAGATACAACGATGCCACCGTTGTATCGGTAATAACAACAAGCTGCTTTGGAAAATGCAGTTGTGCAAGTAACTCGCCCGAAGAGACGAGAAGATTTTTGCCGATATAAATCGGATAGCTTCGCTCTCCGAGTGCAACGGTAACAGTTGTGTAGTTTTTTTTCATATTACGATGGAATAAATTTTCTCAGTTTTTTTGCAAGTTCGTCCACTGTATTACCGATACGTTTATCGTCGGTGTGAATGATGATGTCGGCTTGATTGTAATATACCTCTCGTTGTTCGAGAAGAGTCGTAATTTTTAATCGCAGGTGTTCGCCATCAAGTAAATTTCCATTTTCATCGCGCAACATCGGACGGTCACCTTTAGTGCGAAGGCGGTTAAATATTTGTTCCACATCAGATTTCAGATAGACAACGACACCGCTTGTTTTGATAAGTTTCAGTATTTCATCATTCGTTACTGTGCCGCCGCCGAGAGAAATAACTGTTGCCGACGAAGCAAGTAAAGACCGAAGCGTCTCACGTTCCATGTTGCGGAATTTTTTTTCACCTTCAGCAGCAAATATTTCACCAATCTTTTTGTGAGTGCGTATTTCAATGTAATGGTCAAGATCGATAAAAGCATAACCGATGGTGTTTGCGAGAATTGGTCCGACAGTGCTTTTCCCGCTCCCCATAAATCCTATGAGATAGATTAACGATTTTTTTTCCTGAAGATCATTCATTGTAATGAAAGCTAAATAATTTTGTAACTACTCACCCAAAAAGTTATGCCACAGATTCACAGATTTTTAAAGGTGGCACTTCGGCGTCATTTCAGCCTGAGGCTGATCCGCCTTTGGCGGAAAAGTTTAATCTGTGATTCGCCGCGGCGAATGTGGCAACGATTTTTTAAGGAATATCATTTTATACATTTATTGCGCTGAGTAGCTAAATAGTTCTCGCTGAAAAAGTCATTGCGAGCGAGTGTTTTTTATGAGTGAAGTTCCAAAGGAATGTCTTCGGCACAATCTTTTTTTCAAATTTTTAAGATTGCTTCGGCAAAAAACGCCTCGCAATGACGCGCAAAGAGTATTTCAGTGAGAGCTAAATAATTTTTTAATATTCACAATTGCTAATCCTGCAAAAACGCCCAATGTTCCGATCACTTCATTCGTTGAAATACTTTCGCCAAGCCACACCGCACCGACACTAATTGAAATAACAGGGACAACGAATCCTACCATCGAAAGTTTTACTGCATCAACACGATGTAGTAATGTCATATACATATAAAACCCAACCGCCGAAGAAAGAAGTCCTAAATACAGCATCACTCCGGCAGCCGCAGGAGAAAAATCGTATCGCATCGGATGTTCTGTTCCTGCGCTCAACGCAAACAACACGATGCCGGCACTCAACATCATCAATGCCGTACTGCTGTATGGCGATGTAGGCGGAGTGAACCGTTTTGCGACCACCATGCCGAACGCAGAGAATGATGATGAAATAAAAAGAACAACATTCGCAGTTAATGACATTGGCGATGCGTTATATATCTTATCAGAAAAAATACAAAGAACGCCGAGAAAACCAAGTAGCACACCGGATATTTTAGGAACGGTGAGTTGTTCTTCTTTCAAAAATAGTACTGAAAATAAAATAACAAAAAAGGTATTGGCAGTAGTCAGCACCGCCGCTATTCCGCCCGATGTATATTGCAGCGCCCAATATGCCATTGCATACGGAATGGTAATCCACACAATGCCAAGTCCGCTATAGAAAAGAATTTCTTTCGCAGAACGCGGGCGTTCTTTTTTTTGAAAGATGAGAACACACCCCAACGCAAACGCTCCAACAATATTTCTTCCTGCGGCAAGTGACATCGGTGAAAAATATCGTAATGCAATAACAAGAACAGGCCATGTAACACCCCAAATAATTGCCATAGTAAAAAAAAGAACGATATCAATAACATCGGTACGTTTCACTCTTCCTCTGCTGTTTCAACACACTGTAGAAAAAAGAAATCCCGCCTATGTACTGCGGCGGGAATACTATTCAAAAATAGGGCATCTCTAAAAACATTGTCGTCATTGCGAGGGAGCGAAGCGACCGAAGTCCCAAAGGGATCCCCTTGGGACAATCTTTCAATTAACAAGAAAAAACGAGATTGCTTCGCCAAAGAACGGCTCGCA
>CAYHZL010000066.1:0-16943 GCA_964361075.1 uncultured Chitinophagaceae bacterium | reverse complement strand
AGCGGCACGAAGGAGAACAGCGACGGAGGCGCGGCACGTTATCCAAAATGGAGCGAAGCGACATTTTGGATAACTAGTGAATTAACGTATTTCGTTTTTACAACAAAATCTGTATGATAGACGCACTAAAGGTGCGTTTATTTTCCTTTCATCTGCACTATCTGTTCAATCGGACTGCGAATATCCCCAATTGCTCGCTTACTCACGTGTGTGTAAATCTCTGTTGTTCTCACACTGCTATGACCGAGCAGTTCTTGAATAAACCGTATGTCTGTACCCTGCTCCAATAAATGTGTTGCAAATGCGTGTCGCAGTGAATGTATAGAAACTTTCTTTGTAATACCGGCTTTTGCAGCGGATTGTTCAAATACTTTTTCCGCACTCCGTACTGTATACGGTTTCCCTTCTTTCTGTCCTTCAAATAACCACTCTTTTTCGGTACGCTTTCAATGTCTTGTGGCTGTAGTTCCGCAGACGAAGTTCTCTGGAAAGAACGGTGAATAACGTAGAATTTTTTTGAAGGTGAACCGGTAATGGTGTTATCATGTTGTGCCATCATCCAATTATTCTCGCGCTAAATTATATGGAATTTTGAAGAATAGCAATAGGGCATCTCTAAAAACTAATTTTTTGTTTCACGTCCCAAAGGTCGCAAAGCGATGACTTCGCCACTATCACTTTGTAACTTGAAGGTTTTTAGAGATGCCCTAATGTTATTCCTCCCCATGTCTGCTTTTTTCATACTCGGCAACAATTTTATCGGTAACATCGCGCGGCACTTCTTCGTAATGCGAAAATTTTTGTCTATGAATACCGCGCCCTTGCGTCATCGAACGAAGCGTTGTAGAGTAGCGATATAACTCTTTGAGTGGAGCAAGCGCTTTAATAACCTGATGCGAGCCGTCGGAATCCATACCGGAAATTTTTCCGCGCCGGCTGGAAAGATCGCCCATGACATCGCCCATATATTCTTCGGGAACAATAGCTTCAACTTCGTAAATCGGTTCAAGCAAAATTGGTTTTGCTTCCTTAAATCCTTTTCTGAACGCTTGCGAGGCGGCGATTCTGAACGACATTTCATCCGAATCCACATCGTGATACGAACCGTCGAACAACGCAACCTTCACATCAATAACTTGATATCCTGCAATAACGCCGTGTTCCATTACATCAATCACACCTTTTTCCACAGCAGGAACAAAACGCCCCGGCACCACGCCGCCAACAATAGCATTGTCAAATTCAAAACCATCGCCGCGCTGTTTCGGCTGAAGTTTCAAATGCACATGCCCGTACTGTCCGCGTCCGCCGGATTGTTTTTTATGTTTGAATTCAGCATCGGCACATGTTCCCCGAATTGTTTCTTTGTACGGAATGCGCGGCTCAACCATATCAACTTCGACACCATATTTTTCTTTTAAACGTCTGATAACGATTGCAAGATGCAGTTCGCCTTGTCCGGAAATAACAGTTTGTTTTATTTCGCTGTCAACTTTTACAACAAAGGTCGGATCTTCTTCATGCAGTGTATGCAAACCCGTTGCAATTTTATCTTCTTCACCTTTTGATTTCGGAACAATTGCCGCCGCAATAACCGGTGCAGGAAATACAATCGGATCAAAAATTACAGGGAATGATTTTGCAGAGAGCGTATTGTTTGTATGTGTGTCTTTCAATTTTACAACAGCACCGATATCGCCGGCGTGTAGTTTGCCTGCCTCTTTGCGTTCTTTTCCGTTCATGATAAAAATTTGTCCGAGCCGTTCCGATTTACCGTTGGACTCGTTTACTAAATCAATTCCCGGACTCACCGTTCCGGAAAAAACTTTGAAGAATGATAATTCACCAACATGATGTTCGGACAGAGTTTTGAAAACGAATAACGAGACCGGTCCGTTCTCATCAACGTGTACCGTTACTTCACTTTTCGAATTCGGATCGTGCGCAACAACATTGCCGCGTTCACTTGCCGGCGGGCAGTAGAGCGCAACAAACTGCAGTACATTGAACACACCGATATTCGCCGAAGGCGCTGCACAAAAAATCGGAAATATTTTTCTCGCAAGAATTCCCTTGTGCAAGCCGATGCGCATTTCTTCATCGCTCAACGTGCCATCTTGAAAAAATTTATCGAGCAGCACTTCATCAGATTCAGCAATTTTTTCGATCAGCTCTTCATGCAGATGTGTTGCTCGTTCTTGAAATTCTTTCGGAATATCTTCTTCAGCGTACTTGCCGTTTCCATTTGGTGTGAACTTCAGCAATTTCATTTTTACAACATCAACCAGCGATGTAAACGCTGCACCGTTGTTTACGGGAAATGTTACAACAGCCGCATCGTTACTGCAACGCTCTTTTATTTTTGCAACGGTAATATCGAAGTCGGCATTTGCATAATCCATTTTCCCGACGAGAAATAATGATGGAAGATGATATTCGTTGACGTAGTTCCATACAGTCTCCGTTCCAACTTCTACACCTTCAAATGCTTTTACAAAAGTGATTGCCGTATCGGAAACACGCAGCGCGGCTTTTACTTCACCGGTAAAATCAGAATAGCCCGGCGTATCCAGAATATTAATTTTTGTCGATTCAACTTCAGCCACTAAGCCTGCTGTGTTGATGGAAATTTTTCTTTCTATTTCGTCTGGATGATAATCGGAAAGTGTTGAACCGTCTTCAGTTTTACCTTGGCGGTTCGTCATGCCGGCGGAAAAAAGTGCGGCTTCAGAAAAGGTGGTTTTGCCTGCGCCTCCGTGTCCAATCAGTGCAAGCGTACGAATTTGATTGGACACATATTCTTTATGATTTGCTTGTTGACTCACAATGGGCTCCTTGCTTCGCGTAATAGAGAATATACTTCACGCTCAGCTACACGAACAAGGCGTGAAGCGCAGCCAGACGATTCCGCATGGCTGCAGATTGTAGAAGAAAAAACTAAAGCAGTTCAAGACCTGCGAAATCGTCCGATGAATACTGCAAGACTTCGAATGATTGAACCAAGAGTACCGGCAACTTCTAACACTGGTCCTTCAATTGTATTTTGCACGCGGCGTTCAAAAGAAACGATGTTTTCAGTTATTTCTTTTAGCGATTGCACTGAATTGCGGACAATTGAAAGTTGATCGTCTATATTTTCTGTGATAGAACGAAGTTTCGACGTAATCGCTTCCATATTTTCCAGCACAGGAATTGTACGCGCGCTCACTTCTTTCACATTTGTTTCCATTGTTCCCAAAATTTCTTTGACCTTCACCAGTACGACAACCAAATACACAGCAAGAATGGACAAAGAAACCAGTAAGATGATTTCAGCAATTCTCAATAATGATTCCACAGACTTCTCCTCGTGCTAAATGATCTAAAAAATTACGAGTTCTTTTTTTCGGCAGAAGAACTTTTGGCAGATTTATTTTCGCCAACCGTGCGTTCTTTTGCATCAACAAGAATTTTTTCGGCATCGCCGAGTAACGATTCAGCCCGCTTTTTTGCTTCGGCAATTAAATTTTCCGAACGGCGTTTTCCATCATTGATGATATCAACAGCTTTTGTCTTTGCAACTGAAACATATTCTTCCGCTTCTTCTGCTAATTCACCCGCTTTGTTCTTAATATCAGCGCGCAATTCTTTACCAGGTTTCGGCGCATAGAGCAACGCAACAACCGCTCCAATTACTCCACCGGCAAGCAAGCCGATAAGCAATCCTTTACTCATTCCATCGTTATCATTCTCAGACATAGAACCTCCAAAATTAATCGTGTATAATGTGTGTACCCTTAAAAAAGGTGAAAAGAAATTCCTCAAAAATCAAGCAGCATAAAATCGGAAAGACTCTCCACGCCGACAACTGTGGAAAATCTTTTCATTATTTTAATTAGTTCTCGCTGAAAAAGTCATTGCGAGCGAGTGTTTTTTATGAGCGAAGTTCCAAAGGAATGCCTTCGGCACAATCTTTTCTTCAAATTTTTAAGATTGCTTCGGCAAAAAACGCCTCGCAATGACGCACAAAGAGTATTTCAGTGAGAACTAATTAACGACCTTTCTTCTTATGTCGTTGCTTGCGTAATCGTTTTTTGCGTTTATGTGTTGCCATTTTATGACGTTTGCGTTTTTTTCCACTCGGCATAGATAACCTCCTTTACTCTGTTTTTTTTGTTTGTGAATGTTGTGATAGAAGTTGTTGTGCTCTCTTCCCCGCCTCGCTCTGGGAATCGATTGCAATACATTGTTGCAGCCATTGATTTGATTTTTCAACGTCTTGCTGACTGAGATACATTATTCCAAGATTAAACATCGCCATTTGATGTTTCGGTTGTTGCGCGAGCACTGTTTCAATTTCTTTCGTTGCTGTCCGCACATCGCCTGATTCGTAAAAACAAATTGCCATATCAACACGCGCATCGGCATCTTTTGGTTTCAACGAAAGATATTTTTTATATGCTTCCACCGCACGCGGTAAAAATTTTGCATCCTGCAACCTGTTCGCAAGTTCTAATAAAGCTTCAGCATTGCTCGGATTTGCTTCGATAGCTTTTTCTAATTCATTGATACGTGCCAACGACTCGCCGTTGTTTTGCAGCATTGTTGCAGGCACTTGTGCTGCCGGTGCAGTGCTGCTTTCAGGTGCATTGCGAAATTCAAATACAACTACAGATACTATGAGGATTAGAAAAACAGCAATGACAATTGGCTGATATGAATCCTTTTTCGTTTTCTGTTTTGGTGTTGATTTTTTTTGCTGTTGCTTGGCGCTTTCTACAACGCGTGGTGAACGAACTTCATGTGCAGGTACATTTAATAAAGAGCTGCCGCAGCCGCTGCAAAATTTTGCATCTGATGTATTTGGTATTCCACACGAGCTGCAAATATTTTTTGTTGCTGACGAAGTTGTTGCGTCGTGCGCAACAGATACTTTTGTTCCGCAGTGCGGACAAAATTTATCTTTTTCACTTAATTCTTTTTTACACTTCGTACAGCGCTGTACTTCCACAAAGTTATCCTAATGTTTTCATTAAATTTTCATTCACAACACCCTTCAACTCTTTCGACACTTTAAAGATTGGAACGTAGTGGTCGGCAACCGGAACTTGTGCGCCCGTACGAGGATTCCGCGCCATTCGTCCTTTTCGTTTTTTCACTTTAAAACTGCCGAATCCGCGAATCTCAATATTTTTTCCGGTGCGGAGCGATTCAATCACTGTTTGAATAAAGCCATCAACAACAGCTTCGGTTTCAACTTTTGTTAATCCTGTACCGGATGCGATAATATCGACGATATCTGCTTTTGTCACCGTAGTTCTCCTCAGTTAGTATGGTTGAATGAGTGAATATTGTAGAATGGGTTGATTGAGAATCTCATTTTTAAATTCTTTAACGCCATTTTTCATTTCTCCAAACAGCATATCGGTCAGTCGCTCTTTCTTTTTTTCGCGAATCGTTTTCGGTGTGCCGGAAATTCTTGCAAGCTTCGCCGCAAACACAATTGCATCTTCGTATGTGCCGAGTGTATCAACCAATTTTTCTTCGTATGCTTTTCTTCCCGTAAACACACGTCCATCGGCAAGCAGTTTTACTTTTTCTTTAGAGAGTTTCCGTTCTGTCGCAACCACCGTAACAAACTGATCGTACACATCATCAATCATACTCTGAAAATATTTTTTATCTTCATCATTGGGAACACGAAACGGCGAACCGGTATCTTTAAACTTTCCACTCTTAATTGTTGTTTCACGGACACCAATTTTATTCATCAAATCATTCACATGAATAAATTGTGAAATCACGCCGATGCTTCCGGTAATAGTACCGGGGTTTGCAATGATTTTACTTCCGCCACACGCAACATAGTAACCGCCGCTTGCGGCAACCGAACCCATCGAAACAACAACAGGCTTACCACTGTCGCGCGTCTTCTTTACTTCTTCATAAATTTCTTGGCTTGCAGAAACACCACCGCCGGGAGATTCGATTCGAAAAACAATTCCTTTTACTGAAGCATCGTTCCTATACTTTTTAAAGAGGCGAACAATATTTTCGGATGTTGTGATTTGTTCTTTTAATTCGATGAGAGCAATAGTACCGTTGCTACCCGAACCAATTTCTTCTGATTCATCTTCATTAAAAAGAACAAAGAGGAACACAGTGAACACAATGGCAAAAAAACCAAATACAATAACTATAATTCCGACAATCCACTTTGTTGATTTACTCATAGAGGTGCGCCATAATCTTTGTAACCTGTTGAATTCATTACAATTGTACTCAAATTGTGCTGCAATGTCAACCATACTAAAGATAAATATCTCTTGCATTTATTTTTCAAATAGGTTACACTTTTCTCAATTAATTTTAGAAACTAATTAGTTCTCACTGAAAAAGTCATTGTCCCAAAGGGGGCAATGCTGTCAACTTAGCAAATAGTCACACTGAGCGACTTTCCGACAGTGCTTCGACTCATCCTAAAAAACAGGATTCGCTCAGCATGACTGTCGGAACGGAGTCGAAGTGTTCCCTTAAGTTGACAGCATTGCCCAAAGGGGTCCCTTCGGGACGAGCGAAGCAATCTTTTCTAGAAAATTTAAAGATTGCTTCGACAAAAAACGTCTCGCAATGACGCACAAAGAGTATTTCAGTGAGAACTAATTATCGAAAAAAAATCTATCCTACTAAACGAAGGAGTCGTTATGAAAAAAATATTTTCGCTTGTTTTCTTTTTTGTCATCGCATCACTTTCTACATTTGCGCAACCGAAACGTCCGATGATTAGTCCGTATGCAACAGCTACACAACGCATCGGATTGACAGATGTTACAGTTGCATACAATCGTCCCGGCGTAAAGGGAAGAGAAATTTGGGGAAAGCTCGTTCCCTACAATCAAGTCTGGCGTGCTGGTGCAAACGAAGCGACAATGATTTCATTTTCGGACGACATTGCAATTAACGGACAGCAAGTGAAAGCCGGATCGTATGCACTCTTTGTTTTGCCATCGGAAAAAAAATGGACTGTCATTTTAAATTCTGCCGCGAAACAATGGGGAGCGTATAATTATGATTCAACAAAAAATGTTTTAACATTGAGTGCAGCACCTGAAATAGTTCCGATGGAAGAATGGCTTTCATACAGCTTTTCTGAATTAACAATGTACTCTGCCAAACTTTCACTGCGTTGGGAAAAAATTTCACTTTCATTTACTATCAATGTTGATACTGATGCAAAGCTTGCTGCGGACAATACAGAATGGACGAAGAATGCATCGCTTCAATTGCATGGAACGGCACGAACATATTTCGAACAAAAAGTGCAGTGGGAAAAAGCAATGACAGCAGTTGAAAAATCAATCGCTATAGATGAAAACTATGACAACTTAAAAACAAAAGCTGAACTTCTGGCACAAGGCGGAAAAAAAGATGATGCAGTGAAAGCAGGAGAATATGCGCTTGCATTTGCAAAAAAGAATGCACCCAAACGAAATGTAACTGATTTAGAAAAAATGATTGAAGGTTGGAAAAAGAAATAAAAAGAAAAAAAAATAAAGAACAAAAACAATAAACAGTTATCCGCATCCATTTTTTATCGCTGATAACTGATAACTGTTTGCAGTTCGCTACTTTCCAATTGAAAGAAGATTCGCAAATAAACGAAACGCACCGCCAACACCAGCCGGCAACTGACGGAAAAATGCGTAGCCGGTATAAATAAAATATCCTTTTCCGAAATGAGCAACAAGTAAACCACCTTCCAATGCTTTTTCATTCGGATCAGAACATGAAAGCACAGTTTCATATCGTGCATCCCACTTGTCCGCAAATGAAAGTCCACGCTCTTGAATCCATCCATCGAAATCGTTTGCAGAAATTTTATTCGGTGTTGCTAACAATACATGGTTCGGATGTACAAAATTCAATGTAGCAGTTTCATCTGTTACACGGTCGCGCGAAATGCTGAACGGATACGGACCAATATTTTCTGTTTCACCTTTTTGCGGAGTTTGGTATTGCACGATATACGTTCCGCCCTGTTCAACATACTTCATCAATGTATTTTGCATTGCTCGCAATTGCGTACGTGTGTTGTATGCCCGCACACCGGCAACAATTGCATCGTACGTCAAAAGAGTTGAACTCTGCAACTCATCGTCGGAAATTAATTGTACTGAGTATCCCATTTGCTCCAATGTTGTTGGTATTTCATCACCGGCACCGGCTATATAACCAATTGACTTTCCTTTTTTCTGCAAATCAATTCGCACCAATTTTCCCTCTGATGGAATGTGTATAACTTGCGGAGGAATATGCGAGTGCTGAATTATTTTATTGCTACCATAAAATTCTTTTTCGGAAGTTGTTGCCGTTACCATGTATTTGTCGGTCGTTGTTTGCTTCGGTGGTTTCACAATAAATGTCAGAACTGTGTCATCATTCCTTTTTGATAATGAAAAACTCTGCGCTTGATTTTCTCCCCGGCTGTTTTGAAGTTTTAATGAAACTATGCCGGCACAATTTGATGCGTTGGATTTTACTGTTACACGAATGGATTTGTTCGTCGAATCATTCGTGAACAAAATATTTTTATCCTGCAACGAAAGCGAGATATTATTTTCACCATAAACATTTCTGTACAACTCACCATCAATCGGATCAATCCATTTATAGCGAACCGGTGCATCAATAATAAAACTTTCTTTTTCAATGCGAAGAATAATTCGTGCGGTGATCGGCGGCGAACTTTGCGACAGACCAACATGAAATTGGTCATCTATATTGTATAAATATCTTTGCTGATTTTCGACAATCCAATTTTGATTTCTTTCCGGATATGCAATAATAGCCCGCAAAATAAGGCTTTGCGGCTGATTGTTCTGTAAGACCAAATTCAATATTGTGTCTTTGTTGCTTTGTGGAATGGCTATTTTTGTTACTTCAATTTTTGAGTTTGAGCGATTCAATAACGACACAGTAACGTTGGCTTCAACAGTCTGCGAAATTGAATACTCAGGAGCTGTTACATCAATAAACAATCCGGCGCACGATTGAATAATATTTTGCACTTCCTTCTTTTTGATTTCAACCCACGATTCGTTTTTAATTGAATTCAATTCATGATACAACTGAACCAGCGCAGGAATATTTTTTTCAGGTTTTTCTAAATCAAAATTCTTATGAATTGAAGCGATCATCTTTTCAATTTTTTTTCCGCTTCCAATACGCTGCCAACCGAGATCGATTCCTTCGAAGAGATCATTCTTCGCCGGCTCGCCCGAAGTAACAACAAATTCATTCACATTACTTCCTCTGTTTTGCGGTGAACCCATCGCTTGGCTTTTGTGCATCGTTCGGCTAATGCCGGCAATTTCTGTAAACGATTTTCCGAGCAATGGGTTGTATTCACCGACATCTATTTTAATGCTTGGCGCATTTTCTTTATTGGAATTTTCATTGCCGAATCGAAAATGATTAAAGAGCAATCGTTTTGGTTTCCACGGCTGCACATATCGCAGTTGATCAGAATATTTTGTCGAATCACCGGCTGCGCGAAACGCTTCTTCCGCAAGAATTGCTGACGCAAGATGTTGACCATGCCCGCCGAGCGTTGGAGAAAATCGTGTGATGATAATATCAGGACGAAAATTTCGAATCACCCACACCATATCTTTTACCACACTATCTTTATTCCAAAGACGAATGGCTTCTTCGGAAGATTTCGAATAACCAAAATCAATTGCGCGAGTGAAAAATTGTTCTGCGCCATCAATACGCCGCGCCGCAAGTAATTCCTGTGTACGAATAATTCCAAGTTCCGCGCCTTGTTCTGAACCAATGAGATTTTGTCCCCCTTCGCCGCGCGTAACAGAAAGATATGCAGTGCGGTAAAGTTTGCCTTGAGCAAGATATGCCAACAGTGCAGTGTTCTCATCATCAGGATGTGCCGCAACGTACAACACTGAACCGAGCACAGAAATCTTTTTGATAGCTTGCTGTAGTTCTACAGCATTCATTGTTTTTGACTGTTGAGCAAAAGAAAAAGAAATGGCTCCACACAAAAAAAGGATTTGAAACTTCAGAAATATTTTCATAGATAGTGAGTAAGTAATGTTACGCAAGGGCATTAGATGGAGTCCACCTTGTCTAAAAATTGTGGAACCGTGTAATTTTCATTTCATTTGTTTAGTAGGTGGACTCCATCTGCTTAATTTTTTCTTTGTGTGCGTAACATCAGTGAGTAAGTAATAACGGTTAATTTAAAATTGAAACTACATAAATTAAAATCGTACACATTCGTCTTCATCCAATTCAGCATCGTTGGAATATTATGGTACAACGGTGGAATTATTGCGCACACTATTCCATTGCTCTGCCTTCAACTACTGGCACTTCTGCTCGGCGGATGGGCAATTATTCTCATGCAACAACATCTCAGCATTTTTCCTGACGTAGCGAAAGATGCTACACTCCTCTCACACGGACCATACAAATTTATTCGTCATCCGATGTATACTTCACTTCTCATTCTCACACTTGCCGTAATTATCGAAAACTTTTCTCTGCTTCGCGTAATGTTGTGGTTCGCACTATTGTGTGATTTACTTTTCAAACTTCATTACGAAGAACAATTGCTTTCAGAAAAATTTCAGAAATATTCAGGTTATAAAATGCATTCTTGGAAATTGATTCCATTTATTTTTTAACCACATAGGCACATAGAGAAATTTTATATTGCTTTTCTATGTGTCCTATGTTTCTATGTGGTAATAATGTTTTTCAATATGTAACAAACTATTTCACGCCCACTGCGTGCCACACAACGAACGAAATGCGCATTTCGGACAATCATCTTCAAATGCGTTCGTCGGCTCGAACGGTTTTGTTATGTCGGTGATTTCTTTCAGTAATGAAAATATAATTTGTTCAAGTTGTGTATAGTGGACCCGTAATTGTTCTGTATCTTCAAATAAACCAACCTCGCACGATTCATCCAGATTATTTTTTCCAAGATAGACAAAATGTGGATGAATGTGCTCAGCCGGAATATCGTTCATTGCAGAATACATCATCATATACAACGGAAGCTGTAACGAGCCAATAGCTTTCTTCCATGTTGAAGGATCGTTGTATTGTAATTTTTTGAAATTAATTTTCGTGTATGCCTCATTGCTTCCGGTTTTATAATCCAGAATAAATACGTTGCCATCACGTCTATCAATTCTATCGGCTTTGCCGGTAAACAAAAATCCTTCTTTCTCAGAAGCCAACGGAAATTCAATTCCCTCTATTATAACAGATTGTATTTGTACTAACGGGGTCAGCATATATGTGAAATATGACTGCAATTGCTTACTAATCTGAATCTTTAACAACTCTTGTGCAGCATTTGTTTCAACACCAAACATCTCCACAAATCTGTTTTGTAATATATTTTCAAGCGCGTTTTTATCAACATCGTTCTCAGTCAGTTTTTTGCCGATGCGCTCGCCAAAATAATTTGCCAGAACATCATGAACATAATTTCCGATTGCAAGTTGTTCGATCTCGCCCGACACTTCTTCTTTCTCACGCAGACGCAACACGTACTGATAATAAAATTGAAGCGGACATCGCAAATAGGTATTGAGCGCTGTGGATGAATATTTCATCGAGCGCACATGCTGCACTATGTCATTTGTCTTTGCAATACTTTTCGGAATATCGTTTGCTAATGCAATTGCATATTCAACTGAAATAATCTGATCGTTAGAAATCTTGCCGCGTTCTTGTTCGCGCATCCACAAAAGTTTTTCGAGAAAGCGGCTCTTTTCTTTTTTTCCGTTTTCAATAAAGAAGCAATGCACCTCTTTTGCAGAGCGGATCATCGTATCAAAAAGATATTCTTGAATTTTCTCGCGCTCTGTGTAAGTTGGTAAGTGCAATCTCTTGCGAATCTCTGTCGGCAATAACACATCATTTTGTTTTGCACCGGGAAGCACATCATCATTTGCATCCAACAAAAATATTTTTTCAAATTGCAGATTGCGCATTTCGAGAAAACCAAGCACCTGCAATCCCTTCAGTGGCGTTCCGGCAAACGGAACTTCTTGCGGCGAAAGATATTTTTTCAGAAAAAGTGCGTACTGCTCAATCGTGTTGAATTGCTCTCCGGCAAGCATCGAGTGCACAAGCGAGTTGCATGCTTCAACGATCGTTTCAACAAATGGGTGAAAGAATGGATGCAGTTGCGCCGTACTGTGGTCGTGAATATAGGTAATCGCCTCGACTACTTTACTTGTAAAATCACCAAGCGATGTAACATCGGAAAACAATCCAATAGTATGCGCATGAATATTTTTTATATGCTCGTGAAGTTTCTCGGCAGTACATTCCGTTTCATCAATGACCTGTGCAGCATCGTCAAGCACATTCATCATTCCTTCAATATCAGTCAAAGAAAGAAATGAACGCATCGAATGTTCGACAAAAAAATCTTCCATCGAATGAAATAAAACTCGCGTTACATCTGTTCTCGCGCCGAAGCGAATATTTTTTGTATAGGGATGGAGAACAAATTTTAAATATTCGGGAAGAGAAATTTTTTCTCCCTGCATCGTTACAAGCACATCAAACAGTGTTGAAACAAACCCTAACACCGGCGTTCGGCTTACGGGGTAGCCGAGCGCAATATTGTATTCGTTCTTTTCCAACATCGAAAGCGTTTGATGGAACACAGGGAAAAGAGAGTTGGAAACGGGCAACACAATTGCAGTTTTTTCGTTCTGCAATAACGACGATGTCTGCGCAGCATGAATCTTCTGACTCAATGCAAACACTTCGCCATGCGTATCACGCGCTGAGTAAAAATAAATCTGCGGCATGAAAGAATCGTCGCTCTGTTGAATAGTAATACCCAACGCACGTAGTTGTTCATCTATTCCCTTCCCTTGCTGAAAAATTCCTTGCGCCTGCGGAAGTGAAAGCAGATGTGTATATATTTTTTTTTCGGATTCAGTAAGCGCGTAAAAACCGGCAACGATGAGTTGTTCGCACTGTTCAAATTTTATTTCAGCATAATGTTCGGCGACGTGCGCATATTTCATCGAACGTGTTACAAAACCGTAATGACGGACTTCACGATAAAATGGAACAAACAATTCGCTCACAGTAAATGCTGATGAAACTGTTGTGCTCGCAAGAACTGACTTGAGTTGCACTTCATTGATGTTCGCAATCAATAGTTCTTCCAACTCTGCAAACAGACGCAATCCAAGTGAGAGAAAAACATCGAGCGAATGAAAATGTTTTTCATTCACGCGAACATGTTGAGGAAGTTTTTTATACAATTCAAAAAGAATTGCAATGGCATTTACATCCTCCAACGTTTGCGTCGGCTCATGAAGAGCTTCTGCAAATAAAAAATCAATGAACACATCAGCGGAAAAAATTTTCGGCGGAATGTAACTTGTGCCAAGCCGCTCAGCAAGTTTTTTCCGAAGCACATGTGCAGGACGTTTACCGGGAAACACGACAATGTTGGACGAATAAACATTCTCCGTGTCATGAAGGCGAGAAATAACTTCATCAATAATATTTTGTTGCGATGTCAGCAATTGTGTTTTCCCCATCATACGCTCCGTGCGATTTTAAGATCGACATACAGCAATACACCGGCAACTGTCTGCTTCGGAAATAATTCGTGTACAATATTTTTGTAATTGCTTATTTGCTCTCGGTATTTTTTTTCGTCGTCGTCGCTTCCTGTTTTAAAATCAATGACAGTAACAACATCATCCTCGACAAGAATTCTATCCATTCGAAACAGCTGTCCTGACGCATTCGCGAAATCTTGTTCACGGAGAAGAGTTCTTCCAACTTTTTTTGCGAAATATTGCTGAATACACGGGGCTGATAAAAATTCCAAGATTATCCGCTTCATATCGTTTTTAGTAAAGGCAATCATTGAAGAAGAAAAATATTTTTCAATTGCGCGTGTAATGTTTTCATCAACTGAAGGTTCATACCATTCAATCAATGCAAGAATTTGATGAATCAAATCGCCGCGTTGTATTTCTACGATACCAAGTTTTGCCGGACGCTGCATCGGCAACGGCGCACGATTGGTATGATGATATGGTCGGAGTGTTGGTACGTGCAGCACCTTCTGTTGTGTTACATTTTCTTTTTTTGCTGCCGGATACATTTCATCAGGGAAAAGAAGCGACGGCAATTTCCGTTCTTTTTTAAAAACGCTCACGACATACAACTCTTCCCGCGCACGCGTAAGCGCAACATACAACGTATTCAACATTTCAACATCACTTTTAAATTTCATGTTATCATAACACTCGCCCAATGCAATATTTTTTTCTGCAAGTTTTTTAGTAATGTGCAATAATGTAATTCCGTTTTCCGATTCTGCAACAAAAATGTTATTTGATTTAGCAGGACTGTCATAGAACAAATTAATCACCACCGGAAAACCGAGTCCCTTTGCTTTGTGAATGGTCATCACGGTAACAGCGTTTGTTGAAGCCGGTGCATCAACCTTCCACCGTTCATCGTCCTCATCGTCAGCGAACAAAAGAAAATCTTTTAAATTATTATTTCCTTCTTCTTCAAATCCGTTCACGCAGTCAAGTAGTTTTACTAAAGTTGCCTCTTCATTCGGAAACAGTTCGAAGACGCGAAAGAGTTTGTATGTTTCCGAAAGAAGATCGTACAGCGGCAAATATCCGACCAGCGTAAATAATTCGTGGAAATATTTTTTCCATAATTCCGGGAAGCGGCGTTCAAACGAACGATACAATGTGCCGGATATTTTTCGATGTGAAAAAAGAAATGACTGGATGTCATCGCGCGAGACGCGATCAACACTGTGCAGAAAAAGTTCGCTTGAAATGAATGTGGCAAATGAAAGCGAATCAATCGGCGAATCAAGAAAACGGAGAAAGGCGATGAGCGTTCCAACAATAGTGCGGCGACGAATATCCAGATTGCTGTGCGAAATAAATTCAATCTTTTCGTTGTTCAACCAACTGCTCACATTCACAACATCGTTGTTGCGACGAGTAAGAATACAAATATCGCCAAGGGAATATCCGCGCGCGGTACAGTTGCGAATAATTTCAATAATTTTTTCACGCTCTTGTGGTTCTTCGGCTTGCTCAACAACACTCACCTCAACATATCCTTTACCGCAAAATTCTTCTTTCACTTCCTGCGTAAAATTATACAACTCGCTTTCCTCAGCAGCGTGTTGTAAATTTTGTTCGGCTACTTTGTGCGAAAATACTTCACGATTGAATTGCACAATCTTCTCGTGGCTTCGATAATTTGTCGGAAGTTCGTCAACCAATAATTGCGCAGAAGGAAACGGATTTTCTTTTTTCAAATTTTTCATGATCTGCCAATCCGCACCACGAAAGCCGTAAATCGATTGCTTCATATCGCCGACAACAAATAAACTTCCCGAACTGCTCAACGCATTTTCTATCAACGGAAAAAGATTTTTCCATTGCATCGGATTCGTATCTTGAAACTCGTCAACAAAAAAATGAAAGAGCGTATCGCCAAGTTTCACATACACCTCAGGCACAACTTCCTTTCGCAAATACGAAGCGAGTTCTTTATTCACGACATCAATAACCACTTCCCCGCGCTGGCGTTGTATCTCGTCCAACTTCGCGCGCAAATGCACAGAGGTTTTAACATACGGTCGGTAATAATTTTTCGAATACGTCAGCGCATACTCGCTCAGCAAATAATAAAATCGCTGCAATCCCTCATCAATACGCTGTTGATGTTGCGCCGCTATTCCTTCTTCACTTTTCTTCGGCTTGTTGACAATTTTTTCTTTCGTTGTTCTTTCCATTATTGCCATGATGTTGCCGTTGACAACATCATCTAAATCATTTTGAAAAATTTTTGAGAGAGGCAGTGATGTGCTTTCGAGATATTTTTTAAATGATGCGGCATGTGTCCGTAATTCTTTTCGTGTCTCTTCAAGTATTGATGCAACATCTTCATCATTTAAAGGAGCAGCATAATGGGCAAGAGTTTTGTAAAGATTTTTTACTTCTTTACGAATTAATGTATATGGATCCCAGAGATATTTTTCTTTGTCGGTGCTATTTTCAGCAATGATGCGCACGATACCATCGAGCAATTGACGCAACTGAGTGTTCTGCATTGCTTCGCGGGCAAACTTTTCAAATGCTTCATCCAACAACGCATCAGCGGAAAGCAACACAGTAAAATCGGGCGTATATCCGAATTCCAACGATGACGATTTGAAAATTGTCGTCATAAAACTATCTATCGTTTTAATTTGAAAATCGGAATAGTTGTCAAATATTTCCTGCAGCAGCACCGCTGATTTTTTCTGTGGCGCCGAGGCGCCATCTTTTGAAATTCCAGTTGCGTCAGATGGCGCCGCAAGGCGCCATTCGACAAGTTTTTCATCGTGCAGCGATATTTTTTTCAGCAACTCGAGCACGCGCTGCTTCATTTCAGTTGCTGCATTGTTGGTGAATGTAATCGCAACAATATTGCGGAGATGATTGTTGGGAATATTTTCCGAGAGAAGAAATTGCACATACCGCCGCGTCAACGTGTGGGTCTTTCCTGAACCGGCAGATGCAGTAATAAGTAAAATGTGCGGAAAAGGAAGTTCGGTATGTTGAGAAGTTGTATACAAATTATTTTTTATTTCAAACATAGAGAGTGTGAAGAACGAAAGCAAGCGGAATTTCAGTAGTGTCTTAATTTGAAATTTAATACTCCCGGTAACTACTCAGCGTTATTGTTGATTCAACTAATCCCCCGTCCCGATTAAAAAACGAATCGGGACACCCCCTTGGTAAGGGGGATTTAAAGCAAGTATTCCCCCTTTGCGCGTTGTTTGCGTCCCGCGCTTTTTGCGGGAAAAAGGGGGTGTCCCGATTTGTGCCGCTGTACGGCATCCCGTACAGCGGGACTTT
>CAYHZL010000065.1:0-16950 GCA_964361075.1 uncultured Chitinophagaceae bacterium | reverse complement strand
CATCCCTTCGGGACTTCGCTCACGTGTTCCATTAAATTAGTTTTTAGAGATGCCCCATAGAAAATTATTATTTTTTTATTTGCCTACAGTAGTGTATCCTCTCATTGCATTGTGGCGTTCTTGTTGAACTCACCTGCACGAGAACCTGCATTGACTCTCTCACGATTTCTTGTTACCTTTTCATCACGGAAGTACAACTTATTACGAACAAATCACGAAGTGATGGCTTCGCTCACATTTTTGGAGACTCTATATTATGGCAGTAAAAGTAGGTATTAACGGTTTTGGTAGAATTGGTCGCCAAGTGATCAGCGCAATGGCAGACAGAGGCGTTCTAGGAAAAGAAATTGATGTTGTTGCGGTTGTGGATGTAAGCACCGACGCAGAATATTTCGCATATCAAACAAAATATGATTCAGTGCATGGTCGTTTCAAAGGAACAGTGTCCAGCGAAAAAAGCAATCCATCGTTGGAAGCAGACGATATTCTTGTTGTGAATGGTCACAAAATTAAATGCGTCATGGCTCAGAAAGATCCTTCGCAATTGCCATGGAAAGAACTTGGTGTTGAAATTGTTATCGAATCAACCGGTCTGTTCACCGATTCAGAAAAAGCAAAAGGACACATTGCCGGCGGTGCAAAAAAAGTTCTCATCTCGGCACCTGCGAAAGGCGATGTAAAAACAATCGTGATGGGCGTGAATGACAATGAATACGATGCTGCAAAGCATGTTATCGTCTCCAATGCATCGTGCACCACCAATTGTTTAGCTCCGGTTGTGCATGTATTGTTATCAGAAGGAATCGGAATTGAAACCGGTTTGATGACAACCATTCACTCGTACACCGCAACACAAAAAACAGTTGATGGTCCTTCAAAAAAAGATTGGCGCGGCGGACGTGCAGCAGCAATGAATATTATTCCTTCTACAACCGGCGCGGCAAAAGCAGTGGGCGAAGTTCTTCCGCAAACAAAAGGAAAACTGACAGGCATGTCGTTCCGCGTTCCAACTGCCGATGTCTCTGTTGTTGATTTAACGTTCCGTGCAACACGCGATACCTCCATTGAAGAAATTGATGCGTTATTCAAAAAAGCATCCGAAACATATTTAAAAGGAATTCTCGGTTATTCTGATGAAGAAGTTGTTTCATCCGACTTTATTCATGATGATCGTTCCTCGATCTACGATTCACTTGCAACCTTACAAAATAATTTGAAAGGTGAAAAGAGATTCTTCAAAGTTATTTCCTGGTACGATAACGAATGGGGATATTCAACCCGCGTTGTTGATCTGGTGCTAAAGATGGCTGGCATTACAAAATAAGCAACAAAAGATGGAGACCACCTCAAAGGTGGACTCCATCTGAATACATTGAACATGGGCTGAATCTCGTAGCGCGAGTTCAGCCCTTTTGTTTCAATATTGTTGGAGGATAAATGATATCAATTAAGGCGATGTATAACGGAAAAGAATTTATCCCGCTAGAAGATTTTCCAAAAAATAAAAAATATAATGTTCTCATAACGTTTATCGAAGAGTTAGAAGAAGAACAGGAAATTCGTAACTTTACCGAGCAGACAGATACTTTTTCTTTTTGGGCAGTAAAAGAACAAGACCTTTACCAAGATTATTTGGTAAAAAAATGAAAACAGGAGACATTATTCTTGTTCCTTTTCCGTTCGCAGATTTTACTCAGCGCAAAGTGAGACCATGTGTTGTGATCTGCGAAACAAAAGATAAGTTTAGGGACATTGTTGTTGCTGCGGTTAGTTCAGTTGTTCCTGCTGAATTAAATGAAAATGACATTCTTCTGACTCCAGATAAAGTGAATAATCTTCGCACTACATCTGTTCTTAAAGTTGATCGTATTGTAACAATTAAACAAGATGATATTATTGCTAAACTTGGTCAATTGGACAATGTTCTACTAAAACTATTTTTAGAAAAATTCAAAAATCTTGCACAATAAAAAATGAACAAAAAACAGGGCATCTCTAAAAACTCACGAATGAATAAAAATAGAACACTGATGACACGGATTAAATGGATTAATACGGATTTTATCAGTGAAAATCAGTCCCATCAGTGTTATCTCCCGAAGGGATGGCTTCGCTCACGTGTTCCATTAAATTAGTTTTTAGAGATGCCCAACAGTTAAAGATATTGACCTAAAAAATAAACGCATCCTCATGCGTGTTGTTTTCAATGTTCCGTTGAAGAACGGCGTCATTCAAGATGACATTCGTATTCGAGTTGCTCTGCCGACCATCAACTATGTTCTCGAACAACAACCGAAATCACTGGTGTTGATGTCGAATCTCGTAGCACGAGTTCAGTTTTTTTTTCTTGTAAATAGTTTTATGTTTTTTTTGGAAAGTACATACAACATATAGGGTGGGCTGATGAAAATAATTTGCATAGTGTGTATTAATATATTTTTTTTGCATTGTACATTTGCTCAAATGCAATCTGAAAAAACCATTCAATTAAAATCAGGAGACAAAATTACCGGCAAAGTTCTTACGGAAACAGATTCCAGTATTACCATAAGAACTTCTTTTGGAGAAGTTATAATCTCTAAAAGTGCTATTAAACTTCGAGAGATTACTATTTTTTTTAAGGATGGAAGCAGATTGACCGGGGAAGTATTATTGCAAACGAATACACAGATTATGGTGCGAACCAATCTCGGAGCGTTAACGGTTGATCTCAATACTATAGATCGAACAACGGAATCTGGAGAAACTCTTCCGGGAACTACTGATAAAGAAGAATTCTATTATGGTGAAGAGAGGTTATTAGATATTTTTTTTGATCCGACGGGATATACACTTGAAAAAGGTTCTGTATATCTCAGTGGACTTTCATGGGGAGTAGCATTAACTGAAAACATTGAAGTTTCATCTTCGTATTGGCGGTATTTTTTTGCTGATTTAAATATTCGTCCGAAATTCCAATTGTATAAAGGGGGGACATTGGATGCTGAAGATGCAGTGTCGGTTGGATTTCATCTTCATTCTGCTGGACCGACAGGAAAGTTTCAGTACGTAGAGGAAAAGATTGCAAACGGATATAGATATGTCAATGGAATCAGTCAACAGGTATACAGCATCGAGAGCAATTGGAAAAGCGTCGGAGATTTTGATGATTATTATCTTTGGGGAGAGTTATTTTTTGGTTATACAAAATCATTTTTAAAAGATGATAAACACGGCAGATGGGGATATCATGCTGGAGCGAGTGTAGTTTTACATAAAATAAAATCAATGCCTCGAGCGTGGTTCGCAGTAGAGAATGATATTTCGAGCAGATTTAAAATTTTAGGTCAGGTTTATTTAGATCTGGATCAACCATCATACCGTGAAAGAAACAAAAAAGAATCATACGGCAACCCAATAAATTTTGATTTTGGTTTTGTCTATGCATACAGTAAAAATCTACGAATAGGAATTCACTTCGAACCATATATTATTTTATTCTATTATAAATTTTAACTATGAACAAACTTACAATTAACGATATTCAACTTGCGGACAAGCGTGTGCTTGTTCGTGTAGATTTCAATGTTCCTCTCGATGAGAAACAACACATCACCGATGAAACACGTATTGTCGAATCACTTCCCACCATAAAAAAAATTATTGCTGATGGCGGCAAAGCAATTCTCATGAGCCATCTCGGCAGACCAAAAGGAAAAGTGAAACCGGAATTTAGTTTGAAGCCGGTTGCAGATCATCTTTCCACATTGCTTGGTAAACCGGTTGCGTTCGCTTCGGATTGCATTGGAGGTGTTGCGGAAAAAGCTGTTGCCGCATTGAAGAACGGCGATGTGTTGTTGCTCGAAAATTTGCGCTTCCGCGATGCGGAAGAGGCAAACGATGTTGAATTTGCAAAAGCGCTGGCACAACATGGCGATGTGTTTGTGAACGATGCATTCGGTACTGCGCACCGCGCTCACGCTTCTACCGAAGGTATTACGAAATTTATTTCACCATGCGTTGCCGGCTATTTAATGCAAAAGGAATTAGATTATCTTGGTAATGCAATTGAACATCCGGCGCGACCGTTTACAGCAATTCTTGGCGGCTCGAAAATTTCCGGCAAGATTGATGTGATTCAGAGTTTGCTGAACAAAGTTGATACGCTCATCATCGGCGGCGGCATGGCGTACACATTTTTCAAAGCGCAAGGATTGGAAATTGGAAAGTCGTTGCTTGAAGCAGATAAAATCGATCTTGCAAAAACAATTCTTGCTGAAGCCGAAAAGAAAAAAATTAAATTGTTGCTGCCTGTCGATTGCGTCATCGCGGATGATTTCAAAAATGATGCGCAACGCAAAACTGTAAAGCAAAATGAAATTCCTGCAAACTGGCAATCGCTCGATATCGGCACAGAAACTATCGCACTCTTTTCTTCGGAAATTAAAAAATCAAAGACAGTCGTGTGGAACGGACCGATGGGCGTGTTTGAAATGCCGAATTTTGCAATTGGAACAAATGCAATTGCCACGGCGTTAGTAGAAGCAACCAAAGCTGGTGCAAAAACAATTATCGGCGGTGGTGATTCTGCTGCGGCAATTACGCAAGCAGGTTTGGAAAAACAAGTATCGCACGTTTCCACAGGCGGCGGCGCTTCGCTCGAATTTCTCGAAGGCAAAGTATTGCCCGGCGTTGCGGCGTTGACGGAGAAAATGTAAATAATGTTTGATGTGGAGAAAATACGGAATGCTTTTCGGAATAATTTTGTATTTTATACCACACATTCGAAAGAGGAAATGGAATCTGAAGAGTTTGGAGTCATATCAGACTCGGAGATTTTTGAAGCAGTGCTCTCGGCAGAAATTATTGAAGAGTATCCAAACGATAAGCCATACCCAAGTTGTTTATTATTTGGCATTACCTCTGCACAGCGTCCTTTGCACATTGTTTGCGGGATCGGCAACAATTATGAAGAAGTCGTTGTGATTACAGCGTATCACCCAAATCCTGAATGGTGGATTGATTACAAACAAAGGAGGAAACAATGAAGTGTGTGATCTGTCATAGTGATGCTATTAGAGTTGGAGATGTACAGGAAACCGTTCGAAGCGGGAACGATATTGTATATGTTCCGATCACTACTCCTGTTTGTCAAAATTGCGGTGAAAGATACTACGATCGGAATACAATGAGGTATTTGGAAAAGGTCCGTGAAAATTTGCAATCAAAAAAAAATGCACTAAAAGAAATTGGCAAAGTGTTACTTTATCAAGAATAAACTATGGCATACAATCGTTACGGAAATTCCTATCGTCCAAGTCCATTCGGCGGATTTCAATTTTTCCCGCCCGTAATCAAAGCGTTGATGGTATCAAACGTGGCTGTTTTTCTTGGTATGATGTTCCTTTCAAATTTCCACATCGGAGATTTTCCGTTGGAGGAATTGTTCTACCGCGGATTTGCATTAATGCCGCTCGGACATGGGTTTGCGATTTGGCAATTGTTCACGTACATGTTTATGCATGCGGGCTTCACACACTTACTCTTCAACATGCTCGCGCTCTGGATGTTTGGAATGGAATTAGAGAATACATGGGGTTCACGTAAATTTTTTATTTTTTATCTTCTCTGCGGACTTGGCGGCGGATTAGCAAATTTGCTGATTGCACCGCTGTTTGCTTCGGTCGGTCCAACTGTCGGTGCGTCCGGTGCAATTTACGGAGTGTTGATTGCTTTTGGCATGATGTTTCCCGATAGACTAATTTACATTTACTTTTTACTTCCGATTAAAGCAAAATATTTTGTTCTCATCTACATGGCGCTGGAAATTTTTTCTGTCGGCAGCATGGATGGTATTGCACACTTCGCTCATCTCGGCGGTGCGCTGGTTGCATTTTTCTATATTCTTTCAGATGGATATCAGTTTTCCTTTCTCAAAGGAAAAAGCAGCACAACAAATATTTTCACATCAACGTTTGGTCGTACACAGCAATCTCAATCGGAAATTCGCCGCGGCGAACATCAGGATATTTCTGACGCACATGTTTATGATATTCGTGGTCATGAAAAAAATAAAGACCAACGCGCAATGCAGCAGCAGATTGACGAAATTCTCGACAAGATTAGCCGAGCCGGATACCAGAGCTTGACAGAAGAAGAAAAGCGGTTGTTGTTTGAAGCGAGTAAGAAACTGAATTGATAGGAACGCTGAGACACGGAATCGCAGAGATTTTTTTATTGATATTCTTGTTGACAAAGAAATTGTTGTTGAGCTGAAAGCGGTAGAAATTTTACTTCCAGTTCACGAAGTGCAATTAGTAACATACCTAAAGCTGGCGGATAAACGATTAGGGCTTTTGTTAAACTTTAATGTTCCTGTACTCAAAGATGGAATTCGTAGAAAAGTAAATAAACTAAAAGGTAACTACACAGCGTGTTTTTTGTAATTTCAGTATTTCCTAAGAAAATAAAGAAATCCCCCTTGCCCCCTTTGTAAGGGGGAATAAGAGCGTGGAAATCCCCTGCCAAGGGCATCCCTTCGGGACTTGAAAAGGGGGAAAAAGGGGGATTTTTTGAATCAACATTTACGCTGTGTAGTTACACTAAAAGTATAATTGACTCTGCAATTCAGCGTTCATAAAAAATTATGGAAAATATTTTACCTGTAATTCAACCTTCACAAGAAAAAAACGGACAGCATCAAACGTATAAAGTCGGCGTTCGAAGACATACACGTCAAGTCAATATTGGCGGAATAAAAGTTGGCGGCGGCGCACCGATTTCTGTGCAAACGATGACGAAATCCAAAACGGATGATGTGAAAGGCACGGTAAAGCAAATTGTTGATGCGCATGAGGCGGGCTGCGATATCGTGCGTGTAACAGTGAACGATAAAGAAGCGGCAGAGGCAATGGCAGAAATAGTTCGTCAATCACCATTGCCGATTGTTGCCGATATTCACTTCAATCATATTTTCGCATTGAAAGCAATCGAAGCCGGTGTTGCAAAAGTTCGAATCAATCCCGGCAACATCGGATCGAAAGATCGCATCCATCAAGTTTTAAGTGCGGCGAAAGAAAAAGGAATTCCGATTCGTATCGGAGTCAATTCCGGTTCGCTTGAAGAAGATATTCTTGAAAAGTTCGGTTACCCAACGGCTGAAGCGCTGTATGAAAGCGCAATGCGCCACATCGGAATTTGCGATGAGTTTAATTTCCGCGATGTCATTGTTTCCGTAAAATCAACCGACGTGCGATTAATGATTGAAGCGTATCGTCTCATCGCGCAACGCACGGATATTCCGCTGCATCTCGGAGTTACCGAAGCCGGTCTCATGCGCATTGGAACAATTAAATCTGCAGTTGGAATCGGCACTTTGCTTGCAGAAGGAATTGGCGATACCATTCGCGTTTCGTTGACTGATGAACCGGTAAAAGAAGTTGAAGTGGGAAAAGAAATTCTTCGTTCACTCGGACTTGCTTCGCGCAATGTTGAACTCATCGCGTGCCCGACATGCGGGCGTTTGGAAATTGATCTTTTTGGAATTATGGCGGAATTGGAAAAACGTCTTGAAGGTGTGAAGAAGCCGGTAAAAATTGCCGTGCTTGGCTGCGTTGTGAACGGACCCGGCGAAGCGAGCGATGCAGATATTGGTATTGCGGCAGGAAAAGGTGTTGGCATTTTGTATCGCAAAGGTGTGATGATCAAAAAAATAAAAGAAAATGAAATTGTTGATGTGATTGTTGAAGAAGTGCACAAGTTCCAGCCGGAAAATTGATAAAATAAAATCAAAAATAAAAAGGTCGGAATATACTTCCGACCTTTTTTTGTTCATTCAAAATATTTCTTCAACACGAAAAATCTATTCACCCAGCAAATTAATTACAACGTCTCCTTTTTTATTTGCAATTGTATAGATTGAATTGCCTTCGCCGGTAAATGAAAAATCCTCTTTGTATTCATGCTCTCCAACGGTTATCGAACCTTTCCTAACATTGCAAACAAGCCGCCGAATTTTTTTTTGCGATAGTTGTAAAGTTATCTTTCCCTGTTCAACATTCGCATCAAATAAATCGTAGCATCCTTTTACTACAAGGTTTGCATTATTATTACTGACTCTAACATCGGCACGGGCAGGTATAGCAATAGTTGTTTTAATATTTTCTGTCCAATACGAAATTCCAATACTCACAGCGTCCTTACGTTTCTTCGGTTTCAAAACGACACAATTACTATCGTGCTGAATGATTAGTTCGTATGTACCGCGAGATTTTTGGTTTGAGTAGCCGATGGTACTTCCTTCTATAGAATATTCTGTTGTTGCTACAAGCGAATCAGTTTGCGAATTGATTAACGTGATTTCTCCTTCTAAATCAATTAATTTAATAATAGCTGAAGGTGCGAGTGCAACAGAAAGTATTTGTTTCTGGGCAGAAAGTGGATGCGTGATCAGTAAGTATGCAAAAACTAAAGTGAATAATTTCATTTAGTAGTTTCCTTTGTATGTTGAATAAATCATTCTTGTTGTTTTTCTTTTTTAGCAGCAAGCGCATAAAAAAGAATAAGCCCGATGCCGCCGAATAAGAAAACAATTCCGGTTGTGAACTGCTCTTGGTTTCCCCAAAAAAATGGTGTAAAGAATGCGCTGACTAAAATTCCCAAACCGATAAACGCAGCAAGCATTCCATATTTTAAAGCTCCAAATGGATTTGTTTTCCATGAGAAATGTGATGAGTATAAATATTTTAATTCTTCTTTCACAAGTCCTTTTTCGATAATTGTCATGCGTTCTTTGTGTCGCGAATCAAAAAATTTCCAAGCAATTGCTCCCATTGAACCAAAAAAAACAAGTGGAATCAAAACTTCTTCTCCAGCCATAGTAACCTCCGTAAATGATTGTATTATATTTGTATGTTGCTTTGTATTTGTTTGACTTGGATTTTGACAACAAGGTTTCAACAAAAATTAATTATATTTATAAAAGAAAAATTGAAACTTACGTACACATTTTCAAGTCTAATACTTTGTGAGCAATTCAGACCATGAAATAATCCAGCGTATTATTGCGGGAGATAAACGTGCATATTCAGAACTAATGATTCGTCATAAAGATAAAGCTATGACGTTGGCGATACGGATATTAAAAAATCACCACGACGCGGAAGAAGCGTTGCAAGATGCATTTGTGCGTGCGTTCAACGGCTTACAAGGTTTTGAATGGAAGTCGAATTTCTCCACATGGTTCTACAGAATAGTGTACAATGTGTGCGTTACAAAATTGAGCCAACAAAAGAATAAATATTTTTTGAGTATAGATGACAATAACGATGATACAACACCACTCGAAATTGTGGCAATAGATTCTGGACCAACTGATATATTTGAGAGTAAAGAATTTATTTCTATCGTTCACTCTGAAATTGAAAAAATACCCGCACAATACGGTTCGATCTTTACTTTGTTTGTTATTCAAGAAATGAGTTACGAAGAAATTGTTTCCGTTACCGGACTTCCGCTTGGTACGGTGAAGAATCGTTTGTTTCGCGCGCGCGTGTTATTACGAAATGCTGTAGTAAAAAAGTTTTCAGAAAAGAAAACAGTATTTGTTGATATGTAACAAAGAAAGAAACAATGAAAACAATTTCGCAAGACAAACTGATGCAATATGTTGACGGTACGCTTTCCTACGATGAGCAACAAGAAGTTGAACAACTTTTAACATTGTCAGACGAAGCCAGAAGAGAAATTGCCCTGTACCGTTCGCTTTATATCGCAGCAAAAAAACAGGAATTTATCATGCCCTCAAATACTTTTGTTAATGATGTGATGACCCGTGTTATGCCGAACGCAAACGAATCGTGGTTGTTTACAATACTTCGTAATTCTTCTAATGTGTTTGCGATGATTGTCGTGTTGAGTAGTATTGCTTTCTTTCTTCTGAATGGAGCTTCTGCACAAAAGCAACCTGAACAATCGGCACTGGCACAGCAAGTCAGAACGATTGTTGAAGCATACGATACTGCAGTGCGATCAATTCCTTTTCCAACAATACACTTTGTTAGTTCTGTCTCCAATTATACAAACCATATAACAGGAAAAATATTTTGGATTGGCATTGGCACATTTTTGTTTCTTGTTGGCATTGATAAACTGCGCGAGCGGTTTGATTTTCGAGTCCGCATAAAGTAATCACTCTCTTTTTGTTTTTGGGCAGATTTTTTTTTATCATTGATATACATAATATCCCCGAGCAATGTATGCTTGGGGATTTATGTTGGGTTCGATTAGAAAAAATCCACGAAAATTCTGACAATGTCCAAGCAGCACACAAAAAAGCAGTCATCAAACGCAGCAAAAATTTCGACACCTTCATACAGTGATTCAAAAATTGCATTTTTCTTTGCCGCAGTGTATGGAATTATTCTGCTTTTTATTGCTTTCAAATACCATACTGTCGGTGATTATGATGTTGAGACCGATTTTTTCTGGTCGTATGTTCCGGAAGCAAAAGAACTTCTGAAAGGAAAGTTTCTTATTGACGATTTTCGCGGTCCGGGATATCCGATAATGCTGGCGTTAATGGGAGCGGTTGTTAAAAATTATTTTTCTGCCGGAATTATTCTATCTGTTCTTTCAGCATCCTGTGTCCTCTTTTTTTCTTTTTCGATGCTCAGAAAATTTTTCCCGGCAAATTTTGCGTTCTTAGGAACATTGCTTGTTGCTGTGAATCCAACATTTGTGCGGTACTCGTACACTGCCGGCACTGACATGCTCTTTAATGTATTTTCCACCGCCGCTGTTTTTTTTCTTCTTAAAGAAGAAGAACGAAAATGGAAATGGATTTTGTCCGCCGCAGTGTTCGCTTCGTTTGCGTACTTAACCCGCTACAACGGAATATTTGTTCTCGTTGGAATTCCAATCGCAATTCTTCTTTTCAATATTTATAAACTTCCGTGGCGCAACCGCATACTCACTACAGCAGTATTCTTTGCAGTCTTCGTTTTGGTGATGAGTCCGTGGGGAATATATTGTTACCATGAAAAGGGAAGTTTTTTCTATAATAAGAATTATATTAACATCGCGTATGAAATGTATGCAAAAGGAAAAATAGGTTGGGATCAATACTGGCATGTTGATGCCGCAAAATACAGTTCGCTTGCGCAAGTTATTTTTTCGGATACAGGATTGTTTTTCTCTACAATAGTGAATAATGCCTATACGCATGCTGTCAGCGATATGAAATTGCTGCTCGGATGGCAGACAGGAATTTTTGTGTTGATTGGAATTGCATTGTTCATAAAAAAACGTCCTGGCAACATCGAGGCAAGTTACTACACAATCGGTGCAACATTCTTTGGCGTATTGCTGCTTGTCTTTTACGGCGAGCGATTTACATTTTTCTTGCTTCCGATGTATGTTGCGCTCGCATTGCGTGTGTTCAGTTGGGAGAAGGTTACTGAATTTAAATTTTCAAAACAATTGCATGTGGGTGTTCTTGCTCTCGCTGTAATTCTTGTGTGGACATTTGTCGAATCTAAAAATTACAACAGCGAAAAAATTAATTCCGGACCGACTGAAATTCCGATTATCGCCGAGGCATTCAAAAAACAGTTCGGCGATCGTGAGAATGGAAAATTTATCATTGCGCGTAAACCGCACATCGCATATTACACAGATTTAGAAATGAGCGGATTTCCGTATGTCAACACAATTGAAGAGTTACAAGCAGAAGCTGTGCGAATAAAAGCTTCGTATTTGTTTTTTGGAATTGCCGAAGCGAATATGCGTCCGCAATTTCAAATATTGCTTAATCCGCAAAGCGCGCCGGCATGGTTAAGACCGGTAGCGTACACACTATCACCTCCATCGGTGTTGTATAAAATTGAAATTCAAAAATAGAAAAGGAACAATCTTTTGTCAAAAACTATTAACATACTTTTTGTTGGCGATATTATCGGTAAACCCGGACTGGAATTAACGTCTTCCATTTTGAAAAGCTTGCTGGAAAAATATAACATTGATTTTTGTATTGCGAACGGAGAAAATGTTGCGGACGGGAAAGGCATTACGGAAGAAGATGCAAAGGCGTTGTTTGCGCTCGGCGTGCATGTTATTACCGGCGGCAATCACACGTGGGATCGATGGGATTCGAGGAAAGTGTTGGGAAGTAACAGAAATATTTTGCGTCCGATAAATTATCCGCGCGAAAACGGCGGCAATGGTCTTGTTGTGTATGAACTTTCAAGCGAAGTAAAAGTTGGCGTGCTGAATGTGCAGGGAAGAACGTTTATGCAGGCAATTGAAGATCCGTTTAAATCTGTAGATTGGGCGTTGGCAAAAATTCACGAGCAAACAAAAATTGTATTTATAGATTTTCATGCTGAAGCGACTGCGGAAAAAATGGCGCTCGGTTGGTATGTTGATGGACGTGCGAGTGTTCTCGTTGGCACACACACGCACACGCCGACAGCCGATGCACGAATCTTGCCGCGCAGTACAGCATTCATTACCGATGTTGGAATGACCGGCCCGTACGATTCTGTTCTTGGTATGAAAAAGGAACCGGCTCTGCAACGATTTCTGAAACAAACTCCGCATAAATATGAAACAGCGGTGAACGACGTTCGCTTGTGCGGCGTTGTTGCTGAAGTGGAAATTGAAACTGGTAAATGTGTGAAGTTCGAACAAATTATTTTACCAAAATTTTAAACACTTATTTCGCGCTAACAGGTTGTTGAAAAACTATTTTTTCCCTCTCACGTCACCCCGAAATGTTCTTATTCGGGGTCTACTCAATAGATGCTGAATAACCCGCCGCGGCGGGCAGCATGACGTCTTAAAGAAGGTTTTTCAACAACCTGTTAGAAGAATAATTTTTTTTAAAACTTTGCGGCTTTGCGTGAGAAAAACATGATCATTGATGGAAAAAAAATATCAGAAGAAATTCGCAGCGAAGTAAAACACGCGACGGAAAAACTGAAACAAGAAAAAGGAATTACGCCCGGACTGGCTTTTATTTTGGTCGGCGAAAATCCTGCTGCACAGTCGTACGTGAAAAGCAAAGGCAAAGCGTGCGAAGAAGTCGGTTTCCATTCTATCACAGAACGCGTACCGGCAACAATTTCCGAAGCAGAAGTTCTTGCGATGATTGAACAATTTAATCGCGATGAAAAAATTCATGGTATCTTGGTGCAGCTTCCATTGCCGAAACATATTAACGAGCAGAAAATTATCGAAGCCATCTCACCTGCGAAAGATGTTGATGGTTTTCATCCGATGAGTGTCGGGAAAATGATGATTGGTATTGACACGTTTTATTCCTGCACACCGTACGGCATTGTGGAATTATTGAAACGCTGCAATATCAATCCTTCCGGCAAACATGTTGTTGTGGTTGGGCGAAGCAACATTGTCGGCAAGCCGATTGCAAACATGTTGGTGCAGAAAAAAGAATGGGCGAATGCAATTGTTACCATCGCTCACACAGGAGCGAAAGATATTTCATATTATACCAAGCAAGCTGATATTCTTATCGCAGCTGTTGGTAAACCAAATGCGATCACTGCGCAGATGGTGAAGCCGGGCGTTGTTGTCATTGATGTGGGGATTAACCGCATTCCTGATTCTTCAACAAAAAGCGGCTACCGCATTGTTGGCGATGTTGATTTTGAAAATGTGAAAACTGTTGCCGGTGCAATCACTCCGGTTCCGGGTGGTGTCGGTCCGATGACGATTGCAATGTTATTGATGAATACGCTTAAGGCAGCACAGAAATAATTTTCTGAATGAAATTCCGCAACATTTTTTTAATACGTGCAGTTACGCATTACAAAAATAAGTAAGCAGATGGAGTCCACCTTCCTAAACAAAGACACACGAATTTGATACATATCATACATTCATTAGATACGGTGGACTCCATCTTTTGCCTTTTGCGTAATTTCAGTTAATAAGTTTAGAAGAAGTATCTCAATTTTTTTCCTGCTTATTCTTCCTTGAATTTCACGCCCATTTCGGTTATATTCTTCAACTTAAAGATTTCAAATCACTACGTTTTTTATCAATTTTAGCAATAAAGAGAGTAAGGAGCATTTTTTTAGTATGGCAATGATGACCAAAATGCGTGAAAACATGTCGGCAATATTCCTTGTATTAGTGGTTGTATTTTTAATTACTATCATATTTGAATGGGGGATGGACTACGCCGGCATTAAAAATACACGTAATGATATTGTTGGTGTAGTGGATGGCAAGAAAATTATGTATCAGGAATTTTCTGAATTGGTGAAACGCCAAATTGATAATACGAAACAGCAATCCAAACAAGAACCGGACGAAAATATGCTTCGCCAAATTCGTGAACAAGTATGGAATGGTCTTGTTACACAAATCCTTCTTGAACATGAAACCGAGCGTGCCGGAGTGAAAGTAACCGATCAGGAAATTGTTGATTGGGTGAAAGGTGATAACCCGCCGGAATTTTTAACGCGCAACTTTGTTGATTCAACAGGTCGTTTCAATCGTCAGGCGTACGATGTGGCAATTATGGATCAGCGTAATAAAGATATTATGGTGCAAGTGGAAGGCGAATTAAAACGCCAACGATTGTTTGAAAAAATGCAAAGCATGGTGTTGTCAACAATTCGTGCAACGCCGGGTGAAATTGAACAACGTTTCCTCGATCAGAATATAAAGATTAATGCGCAGTATGCATTCTTCGATCCGAATAAATTTATTGCTGATAATGCAGTCTCTGCTTCCGATGACGATATGAAAAAAATCTACAACGAAAATCAGGGAGAGTTCAAAGTAACGGCATCGCGAAAACTGAAGTACGTTCTCTTTGCTGATCAACCTTCTGCAAAAGATTCCGAAGACGTTGCGAATGAGATCAACAGTATTCTTCAGCAAGCAAAATCCGGTTTAGATTTTCTTGAATTACAAAAAAGTTATACTGACGGACAACCGACGAACACATTCTTTAAACATGGCGAGCTGCCACAAGCAAAAGAAGACGCGGCGTTTTCTGCCCACGTTGGTGATGTTGTTGGTCCGATACAAGATGCAGATGGTTTTAGTCTTATAAAAATTCTTGAAGAGAAAAAAGGAACCACGCCATACGTAAAAGCAAAACATATTTTACTCGACGGATCGACAGAAAAAGAAGCCGAGTCGATGAAACTTGCAAAAGAATTGATTGCACGTGCAAAGAAAGGTGAAAACTTTTCGGAGCTTGCAAAAAAATATTCCACAGAACCCGGCGCGGCAAACAGCGGCGGTGAACTTGGTTGGTTCGGCAAAGGGCGGATGGTAAAAGAATTTGAAGCTGCGGCATTGAAAGGAAAAAAAGGCAATGTTATCGGTCCGGTGAAAACGCAATTCGGTATTCACATCATTAAAATTGAAGGGCGAGACAACCGCGAATTAAAACTTGCCAGCATTACCATTCCGCTAAAAGCAAGTGCGCAAACAAAAGATGCGGCATTTCAACGCGCGCAAGATTTTGTCTACGTTGCAAAGAAAGGCAACTTTGAAAAAGATGCTGAAAGTTTCGGATTGAAAGTTAATGAAACACCTGATTTTCAAAAAGGCGGATTTATTCCCGGATTGGGCGTGAACGAATCAATTAGCAAGTTTGCATTCAATGGCGACCTTGGTGATTTGAGCGATGTGTTTCAGGTGAACAACGGCTACGTTGTAGCAAAAATTTCTGATCTTAAAAAAGAAGGTGTGCGTCCGTTTGAAGAAGTGAAAGATGTTTTCAAAATGCGTGCGCTTCGCAAAAAGAAAATGGAACAATTGAAACCGATTGTTCAACAGAAACGTGCAGGATTGCAAGATGGCGCCGATTTAAGTGTGCTCGCATCTGATGCAAATATCTCTGTGCAGTCAACCGGAGAGTATTCGCTTGGTGGAAATATTCCAACAGTCGGGCGTGAGTTTGCATTTACCGGTGCGGCGAAAGCATTGTCAATCGGTTCGCTTTCGCAACCGGTTGAAGGTCTGCGCGGATATTACATCATTAAAGTGTTGAGCAAAACACCGCTTGATTCTTCGGCGTTCAACATTCAAAAAGGAATGCTCGCTGCTCAGATTCTACAAGAAAAAAAACAGCGCGTGCTTAACGATTGGATTGAGAAGCTGAAAGAGAAAGCAAAGATAGAAGATAACCGCGATAATTTTTATCGCTAATTTTCTTGGATGCGTATGAGGGAAACGGTAACACTGATGTTGTTGCTGTGTCTTTGCTCTTCGTTGTTTGCCGATGAGCATGCTGTTTCTGTGGCTATAAAAACCACACTGACTACCAACACACGATTTCTTTACAACATAGACAAACCTGATACCTACGTTAGCAATAAATATATTTCTTTAAATGTAGGTTTCGGCGGCGATGTTCGGTGGAATGTGTTGTGGCATAGTTTTTATCTCGGCGCTTCTGTGGAAGTTGTTCGCAGTGTTGAGCAGTTTAAGTTGCGTGATCTGAATAATTTAGGATTGCGTATTCCGGCGGAAGAAGGATTTGCAATGACAGCCGTTGAAGTGAGCGGCATCTATATTGCGCCAATGAGTTCAGAACGATTTTCTTTTTATCTCGGCGGCGGTATTGGAAAATATTTTGGCGAACGGATTTATTCTATTAATGATGTAAAAGCGCCGACACTGAACTCTCCAACGTACGCCGGTATTCATGTGCTCACCGGACTTGAGTGGAAGTTTTTTTCTTTTGCTGCATTACGAGGTGAAATTAAATTTCGGGATCCACAATTTGCTGCCGTAAATAAGTTTGAAAAAAGTTCGACAGTAGTAGATGGTTATGTGATTGTGCTTGACCAAAGCGAAACCACGACACATGTAAATCTCTACGGCATCAATTACAGTCTTGGTTTGGTAGTTGTGTTCTAAATTGAAATATCTATTGGGCATCTCTAAAAACCTAAAAAAAATTGTCATTGCGAGCCGTTCTTTGGC
>CAYHZL010000064.1:0-17209 GCA_964361075.1 uncultured Chitinophagaceae bacterium | reverse complement strand
CCGGCCCATAGCTCCACACATGGTACCCGCTACAGAACAACATTACACCTATTTTACTATTGCAATAATACAGAGAAGGATTTGCTTTGTCAAGAAAAAAAATAGGAAATTAAAAAAATCAATACACTTCCGCTTTCGTTTTCTTCAACGCAACGACAATACTCGTAATTCCCTTCAAAACAATTTCGCCAAAAATTAATGAGATAATTGTTGTTGCAGACATTACGCCTGTAAATGCAATCACGTTGAACAATGTGCTGTCTAACGGCACACTTACAAGATTACTTTTCAAGACGCGGAACATCCACTTGTCGTGAATAAAATATTGGTACACTTCTGTGTCGGCGATTTCACTTATCATAATTGCCGTGAATGATGCAATAATAATTCTCGCCGGTACATGTCCGAGCAACGATGAAATTGTACTTAATAACGCCGCAACAGCAATCATTACGTACACCCACTTTCTTCCGTTGTGATGGACGCGATCGCGCTGCGTGAATGTAATTCCGAAAATAAGTGTGCCGACAGAAACTTGCCCGAACATTGGGAACGGTAGAAACCATGTTGCTGTATAATTTGCCGCAAGCACGGCAACGATGTAAATAAGCGCGTTAATCATAGATGACTATTTGGAATTAGGTGTTAGGTTTTAGGTGTTGAACATTATTTTTATACCATTGTTTTTACTACTTCATCCCTCATACTTCATCCTTCATCCCTCATCATTCATCCCTCATCATTCATCCTTCATCATTCATCCCTCATCCTTCATCCTTCATCATTCATCCTTCATCCCTCATACTTCATCCCTCATACTTCATCCTTCATACTTCATACTTCATCCTTTTCAACAAAATATTCTTTTATTTTCGCGGAAATTTTTTCGCCAACAACTTCCCTTAATTGTTCTTCGGTGGCAAACTTCACACCCTGCACGGAACCAAATGCTTCGAGCAATTCTTTCGCACGTTTCTTTCCGATGCCTTCAATTAAATCGAGTTCGGTTTGCAATGTACGTTTATCGCGCAGCGAACGATGAAATGTAATTGCAAAGCGGTGCGCTTCATCGCGGATTTGCTGCAGCAACCGCAACGCTGAGGATGTTTTTGGAATCGGAATCGGCTCGCTTTCGTTCGGAACAAACACATTTTCTAATTTTTTTGCTAGACTGATGATGGGCTGTTGATCAAGTTGTAATTCTTTTAAAACTTCAACCGCACTGGAAAGTTGTCCCTTGCCGCCGTCAATCATAATTAAATCAGGAAGTTCACTGTGCTCATCCATTACACGCGTGTATCGGCGCGAAACAACTTCGCGCATACTCGCAAAATCATCAACATCCTGCGGTGCAACAGATTTAATTTTAAATTTGCGATACTCACTTTTCTTCGGCTTGCCGTCTTCAAACACAACCATAGAAGCAACAGTTTCTGTTCCTTGAAAATGTGAAATATCAAAACATTCAATTCTGCGCGGCGGTTTCTTCAATCGCAAATCGCGCTGTAATGAAAGAACCGCATTGGGTACAAAATCTTTCGCCTTCATCTTTTGCAGTTTTAATTCGTCGAGAAGAAACTTTGCATTCTTCTTGCACATCGAAAGAAGTTTTGCAAGTTCACCATCTTCGGGAATGAGAATTTCAACCGCACCAGATATGCGCCGAGCATTGAGCCATTGTTCAAGAACAGCGTGCGATTCTACTTCAACCGAAAGAATAATTTGTGATGGAATTTCCACTGCGTCTAAATAGTACCGCTGCACAAGCGATTCAACAATTTCCGATTCTGCTTTCCCTTCAACATTACTCATATAAAAATGTTGACGAGCTAATAATTTTCCTTCACGAATTTTGAAGATGACTCCACACGCATCATCTTCTTCGCTTGCCACAGTAATAATATCGCGGTCGTGCAATTCCACATCCACAACTTTTTGTTTTGCAGAATAGACTTCCAATTCTTTCATGCGGTCACGGAACGACGCGGCTTCTTCAAATTGTAACTCAACTGCCGCCGTTCGCATTTGCACATCTAACTTTTCAAGCACAACATTGGTTTTCCCTTTCAGCACATGCTCAACTTGGTCAATCATTGTATTGTACCGTTCTTGTGAAACCAATCCTTCGCACATGCCTTCACACTTTTTTATATGATAATCCAAACAGACGCGCGTTTTCTTTTTGCGAATAAATTCCTCATCAATAAAAAAATTGCAGCTGCGGATCATAAAAATATCGCGCACAGTTTTCAATGCGGAGCGAACCGTATGCACATCGGTGTACGGACCGAAATATCGTGAGCCGTCGCGCCGCACTCTGCGCGTTACGAACACACGCGGATACGGCTCGTTGGTGATGACGATATACGGATAACTTTTATCGTCTTTTAAGTTGACGTTGTAGCGCGGCTTGTGCAGTTTGATGAGATTCGCTTCAAGTATCAACGCTTCCACTTCAGAATCGGTGGTGATAAGTTCAACATCTGAAACTTTCGAAATCATCATCGCTATGCGCGGCTCGAGACGGCGCGACTCATGAAAATATTGCCGCACACGGTTGCGAAGATTTACTGCCTTGCCGATGTACAGAATTTTCCCTTCGTTGTTTTTAAATTGATACACGCCGGAAGACGTCGGCAAATTATCCAACTTCTCCTGCAACGAAGTTTCATCAGCAATAGTAAACTGTATTTCTATTTGGTGTTCCATAAATAATTACAAGAATGCAAGATTACAAAATTACAAGAGTATAATGAACGCAGAGTTTTTTTCATTATACAATTTTGCAATGTTGTAATTATGAAATTTTTTCCGACAACTCAATCAACACACCGTTCGCAGATTTTGGATGAATGAATGCAACGCGGCAACCATCCCCGCCATTGCTCGGCACATCATTCACAAATTGAAATCCGTGCGCTTGTAACCGTGCAATCTCGTTTTCAATATCATCCACATCCAAACAAATATGATGAATACCTTCGCCGCGTTTTTCGAGGAATTTTGCAATTGAAGATTCTGCAGATGTGGATTCGATAAGTTCGAACGAACTTTCACCAACCGGAAAAAATGCGATTGTTGCCTTTTGCTCTTCAACAGTTTCGGTGTGCGGTGCGGGTTGTTCAAATAACTTTGAAAAAACATCGGACGATAATCCGAGATTTTTTACGGCAATGCCGATGTGATTGATTCGTTTAATCATCAATAAGTTTCCTTTCGACAAAATACCACTTTTTATTGCTCTAAAAATAAGAAAGCGCAGAGGCAATTGCCACCTGCGCTTTATGAATTCCTGCTTGTGCAGGAATAGTTACACTAAAAATTTTTATTTAGTTGAACCTTGCAAAGTAGAAACCCTTCGAGGGTTGTTTATTGTAGAGTGTTCAATTTTTTCAATATTGTTGACTTTTGAAAATGTAACCCTCGAAGGGTTGTGTGAAAAAATTACTTTTTAAGGAACGACTATTTATTTTAAAAGTAACATTTTCTTCGATTGAACAAAGTTGCCGGCACGAAGCTGATAAAAATAAACACCGCTTGCGACAGAAATATTCTGCGAGTTTTTTCCATTCCATTCATACACAAATCTTCCTGTTCCGAAACTACCGTCAACCAATGTTGCAACTTCACGACCAAGTATATCAAACACTTTCAATGTAATCCGCGTTTGTTTTGGCAGTGCAAATTCTATCTTGGTGGTTGGATTAAACGGATTCGGATAATTTTGCGAAAGTTCAAAATCTTGCGGAATGTTTGTCGCTGACAATTGTTTTACAGAATTGATTGCCAATGTAATGGATTTAATATCACCTAAATTGATGGACTTGTATTGCGTGAATCTCACGTTTGTTCCGGATGCCGGTGGAATTCCATTATTCTTTTCATTCACAAAATAAATATTTTTCACAATCCAATTTACGCCACTCATAATACGTCCTTTCCATAAATTTGAAGTCGGAGGAAATGACGGGAATGATGGTGAATAATAACTTATATCATTATTCGAACCATCTCGATCAGCAACAATTGCAATAGACTCAAATACTTTTTTTCCGTTTATTAATTTTAGACTATCGATGTTCCATGTAGAGTCTAATTTTTGAGAATTTTGAATTACAGGCCAAACACGCGTTGTATCTTTATATATTGCAAACGGAACTTTTACGAAAAATACATTAACTGGAGTCGGATTTTGAATGGGAGGTATCATCAACGCCCAATTTATTTCATTGTTAAATCGGATTTCGACTGCACTTTGTGTCAAAGTACCTCCTGCCAAAGTAAAACTATTGTCAATTCCTATTCTGTATGTACCTTCCGGATTTAGAATACCAAAAACATTTCCTGTTGTAGGCGCAACTTGGTTCACAGATTTAATTCCAACTATTGCATTATTGACATATAATGAAAATCCAATCAATTTGTTTTCCTGAAGTGATGTGATTGGTGTTATCGTTGTTAACGGGTTTGGTAACACTTGCCTCGGCAATAATCCATCTGCAATTTGCCCGCGAATTTCTCCGCCCGCATTTGCTGCCGTATGGAAATTCACATATAGATTTCCCGAAGTGAACGCAGTAATTAACGAATCAACAAGCGGCTCACTTCCATCACTCTTTGACCAAACACCTGTTGCTGTTTTTCCGCTCAGGGTTAATGTTTTCACAGCCGGACCAACTATTCCGGCAGTACCGAAGTGAATATGCGCACCTGTAGTATTTCCTGAAAGCGAATCGTAGGATACAGAATATGCAATCTGAGTTTTTGCATCGTTGATGGTGAACGTTCCGCTTCCTTTTGCGTACGGAAGAGTATTGATTGCAGGGACTTGATTTTTGGGAAGTAATGTTGCGCTCACGGTTGCATAATCATTTCCTGTAATTGGTTTTACAACTGTCCAGTTTCTTTCAACTCCTTTGCCGCCAAACCAAATATCATACTGGTTCCCGACTTTGATAGGATCGAACAAAACGAAATCCACAGTTGCATCGTTCTCTCCGACAATGTTCACTGCTTTGTTTCGCAACGTATCAGCAATAAATGATTTCTTTACCACAGGAAATACAACTTGAGTTTTCCAAAGATTACCAAGCGAATCCGTAACAAAGAAATTTGCTTTGTAGGTTGAATCTGAATAATTGATCGGCAAACGGAAAGAAAAATATGTCGTCGGATCGTTCGGATTGTACGATTGTATAAATTGTTGACCCGGTGCCAATTGTCCAATGGCAACAAGTTTTCCAAAATCAAGATCGGTCGCGGGCTGAAGTGTTAACTTCTTTACTGTGAAAAGCGAATTGTTCTTTAGTGTTATTCCGTATCGGATAAATTCTCCGTTGTTCACAATTTTATCATCGTTGATGTTGTCATAAAATACTGTCCCACTCACAATATCTATGGGACCAACAACATTGATCTTATCAATCATCTTATCGAACAAATACAATTTTCCGCTTTGGCTGAAACTTGCGGAAAGATATAACGGATCAAGTTGTGTCGCAATCGTTGTGGATGCACCAAAGACACCGTCATTTGCCGCTCCATCGTCATGAGCACCATCATCGAATAATTGCAGAGTTGCAAGTGAAGTTCCATCGGGTTGCTTCAACGAAATACTTGCTGTCGTATTAGCAGGAACTTGTGTTGCCTTCAGAATAATTTTTACTTGTGTGTTTCCTGTAAACGAAAGTGAAGCCGTAACAGCAGGCGGAACAAATTGAAAAAGTTTATCATACGCAAACTGAACATACCGATCATTCTTTTTCGTTTCCAAAATACTAAATAAATAATTATTACCAATTCCTCCAACAACACCAACAACAACTTCTTGGGTATCGCCAAGCGCCATGGTAAACGGTCCCGAGTTTTGCAGCATACGTCTGTCACCCGGCGTATCCCATACACCATCAATCCATCCTGTGCCAGTTACAGGATCACCCGGCAACCAAAATGTTGTTGGCTTTTTTGTTATAGGATCAATTTCCATTGGCGGATCTGGCGGACCTTGCGGCATTGGAGGTAAACCTCGCAACATTTGATACCATTGAATCGCACCGCTTGCAACATGACCAGGATCGCCGTACCTGCCGCCTGCCGCAAAATAAATAAATGAAGTCATCGGAAGATTTTTAAATCCTGCACGATATTTCAAATCGAACACTGCAGTATCATTTGCGCTCGGCACAATTGGTCCTTGCAGAAAATCGTATCCCATTGCAGGTGGTGTTATTCCAAAATATAAATAGCTTCTATCAATATTTTTAGAATTATACACGTAACCCAAACTTAGTACCGTATCACAACCAACGTAATCATCACCGGCATCTCCCAAATCAGGATCAGACCAATGGCAAAGATACATGTCTGTAATAGTTGCATTGCTCGGAGTTGTCGCTGTGCCTTTGTAAATCAATTTAAATTTTTTGAAAAGAATATCGCCAAATTCATTTGCACGATTATATCCCCACAATGTTGTCTGTTGTTCCAATCCAATTGGCGGTGATGCCCACTGTGAAGGACCGGTTAAATCGTGACAGACAAACCAAATTACTTGGTCGGCATTTGCCAATCCGGGTTCATCGGCGGCGGGATATAATTTCGGATTTCCGTTCAGATCGAATTGCGGAGTGTAGACACCGTCGTTGTTGCTGTCGTAAAACGGCGCACCTTTACTTGCGGGCCATTCTTGCCAATCTTTTTTGTACTGTGCGCGAATCGTTGCAACATCCGCATCTGTTACTGAAGCAATCCCTTTCATAAAAAATTCTCCGGCATCTTGTCTCAAATCAGCTGTTGCGTAATCTTTTCTAATTCTCCAGATGCGAACATTTGCATTATTCGGATCTTCAAACAAACCGGTTTGCTTTCCTAAAATTGCACCGGGTTGTACACCTCTATTGTAATCTGAACCGCCAACACGAATGACAGGTGTTTTTCCATCATTTACTTTTCCGCCCCATACAAGCCCGGACACATAAATTGCCGCTGCTGTTCCACGCGGATATGTTAAACCTGAATTACCATCAAATGGATTGCGTTCCATTTCACCATTGGATTCGTACCACGCAGAAATGCGATTAATATTGAGAAGTGTTGCGGAAGGCGTGCCGGTTGCTTTTCGAAATGAGTTCTGTTTACTTCCGGGCTGTTCTTTTGCGTCGATGGTTATGAAAAGTAAAAAGAAAAGCAGGAACAAAGTAACGATGGTTTGTTTCATACATCCTCCTGGTATTATGTGTTTGTTTTAGAGGATTGAAAAACTCGGCGTGTGGTTCATAACAATCCTCCTTTGCTATTTTTTCTATAGAGAATCTAAAAAAAGAAAAACCAACATGCAACTATGCTGGTCTTTAAATTCCTGCATGAAAAATTACAACTTGTTATGTAGGAACACACGCCTCCCGAAGGTTCGCCACGGCGAATGGCTTCGCCAGATTCCTTTGGAACATTCGTTCCATAAAAGTGCGGACGGGCGCAATGCTGTCAACTTAAGGATTTGGACTAAAGTCCAAAAGATTTTGTAATCATGTTTCCCCGACCTAAAGGTCGGGGCTATCACGTTTAATGAATGACCTCGCCGCAAGCAGCGAGGTATCTTCGTCATGCCCGAATGCTCTTATCGGACATCCATAGAATAGATTCCCGCTAAAAACTTGCGGGAATGACGACACGCCGCAAGCGGCGGGGAATTTAACCCTGAGAGATTAAAGAAAATAGCCACGAACTTTAATTCGTGGTTCAATGCACAACACATTGTCGTGCTTTAGCCCAAGAAAATTTGCTTAAGTTGACAGCATTGCGGGCGTCCGCACCTACAACTTTCATCAAATATATTTGTGCTGGTACTAAATGTATCTTTACTTCACCAACGCATCTCGAATCTCTTCACCATTCGCGATCAAAATACCGGCGAGCACAATCGCCGCGCCGATATATTTTTCGGGAGAGAATTGTTCGTGATTTAAGAGTACGCCAAGTGTAACAGCAATCACCGGAGTAATAAATGCGGTCAACGAAAGGATCACAGGCGCAGTTTTTTTCAACAGCCAAAAGTAACTCACAAAGGTAAGAATCGTTCCGAAGATTGAGAGATAAAGAATTCCGACAATTGCCGGAAAGGTAAAATGAACTGTCTCGTAGTGTTCGAACAACAGACTTCCGCCAAGTAAAAAGAACATGCCGAACACCATCGGCATCATCAGCGTAACAAACGGACTGATATCATTTGCATGTTTTTTAATGATGATAACAGAATATGCCTGCATCATTGCACTGACAACGGTTGCTGCCATACCAAACAATGCATACTCGGAATTTGTCCGAAGGTCGTTCGCAAAGATAACAAGCACACCGGAAAAACCAAAAACAATTCCAGCAATTTTGGATACAGTCAGTTTCTCTTCTTTTAAAAATAGATAAGAAAAAATTGCGACGCTAAACGGATATGTTCCAAAGAGTACTGAACTTAGTCCCGATGGAATATATTGCGCCCCCCAATATACCAGCGCAAACGGTACTGTGAAAGAAAAGAAAGAAACATTGAAATAAAATTTTTTCGCTGCCGGTGTCCATGGAATTTCTATTCCACGATATTTGATAATACCAAAAAGAATGACAACTGAAACCGCAAATCGGATGCCGGCGCCAAGCCACGGCGTCAGTGTTGTTGTTCCCAATTTTATTACCAACCACGTTGAACCCCAAATTAAACAGATGAGTGTATAAGCGATAATAACTTTGAATCGTTCGGACATAGGGTATAGATAAATTATTAAAAATTAGTAACTACTCACCGTGCCCTTAAAGTCATGCCATGAGTTACTTTTTTGATTCGCCGCGGCGAACAACATTCACCAAAACATTAGACAAACTCATGGCATGACTGAGTAGATACAAAAATTAGATGAATACTTTTTTTCCAACTTGCAGAGTTATAATGAAGATAATTAGTCGAACCTTAAAAAGTTTAAACCATTGTCATTCTGAGGAGCAAAGCGACGAATCACGCTGAAAGCGTGATCGCTTTTCATTTCGAATTCAAATATGAGATTCTTCTCCGTCTGCGGCGGATCAGAATGACAAACGAAGAATACTTTTTAATCTTCGACTAATTAGTTCTCACTGAAAATGTGAAACTCACGGTGGGTCAGACATTTGGCGAAGCCATCACTTTGTGGCTTGTCTGACGTTTTTTGTAAAATTTTTGACAGACAGGAATGTCTGTCCTACCAATCCTTGACTTTTTCAGCGAGAACTAATTATTCCGTCATTGTATTTAACACCAAACCCGAAATTAATTTCGGGAAGAAGAACGTTGATTTCTGCGGCATGGTGTTGCCGGACTTCGCGACAGCGCGCACTTGTTCAATTCTTGTCGGCTTAACAAAGAACGCAATCTGTGAAACACCGCGCGCAATTTCGTCCACACACTCTTCAACTTTTTGCAAGTAGTGAATATTTAATTTCTTTTCCTGCGCTTCTACCGAAATATCAAGAAGTTTCCCAAGCATGTATTGATGCAACAACACTACTTCCAATTCTTTTACTTCTTTCGGAAGATGCGCGGTAATCAACACATCGAGCAGCGCGGCATCTTTAAGAATGATGACAAAAAATTTCGACGAGCCTTGCGAAACGATACCGTACGAAAATTTCGATTGCCCATTGAGCGCATTCATCATCATTGCCGGCGTTGGATAGACATGCACATCGAAATATTGCTGAAGCGTTGCAAGCAATGTGTTCCATTCAAATTTTGCCAGACTGTGAATAACGCGATGCGTCGGAAAAATTACCAATCCTTCATCATCCAAATTGGTAAAAAACATCATCACGTAATTATACAACTCCGCTCCGTTGTGATTCGGATTTTGCGACTTACATAAATCTCTATAAGCAAGCGCCGTTTCGTAGCGATGATGTCCGTCGGCAATCAGAATCTGTTTCGGTTCGATGAGCGAAGCGATATTTGCAATTGTTGTTTCATCTGTAATTGTCCAGAGTTGGTTACGAACCTGTTCAAATGTTACATCAATTGTTGCGGCAGTAGCATGCACCGGATTAATCAATGCATCAATCTTCTTTTCCAGATCAGAATATAATCCAAAAATCTGGCTGAAGTTTGAGTTCGTCGCTTTAAAAAGTTTGAAGCGATCTTCTTTCGCCTTCGAAAGAGTTTTTTCGTGCGGCAACACAATTCCTTTTTCAAACTCTTCGAGATGGCACAACGCAATAAATCCTTTGCGCTGAACCGCTGCACCGTTTGCGGCAGTAAATGTTTGCACGAGCGGATACAACGCCGGCACACTATCGCGCAATAAAATATTTTGTTCTTGCCATTCAGAAAAAGTTTTTGCCGCCGAGCTGTACCGGTCTTCTTCACGTCCTAAAATCAATCGCACAATATTGTACGCATCAATATCGTAGTAGCCATTCTGCTGTTCCTGTGTAATCACATCGTACGGAGGCGCTACAACGGTGTTGATGTTTACTTTTGTTTGATTGTATCGAATCCCACGAAACGGTTTTATCGTTGCCATAGTAGTTGAGTAGTTGAGTAAATAAAAAGTGAAACGTATTCTGCAACAGTGTTCAATTGATTACTGTTCACTGATTACTGATTACTGTTCACTGATAATTGTCCCGAAGGGATGCCTTCGGCATTCACTGGTTACTGTTCACTGATTACTGTTCACTGATTACTGTTCACTGATTACTGTTCACTGATTACTGTTAATTGTATCCAAGTCGTTTCAGCCATTGTTCTTGTTCGCGCCATTGTTCGCGCACTTTCACGTGCAGCTCCAAAAAGACTGAGTGACCGAGAAATTGTTCAATGCCTTTTCGTGCGGCGCCGCCGAGCGCTTTTAACGCCTTCCCTTCCTTGCCAATCAAAATTCCTTTTTGCGATTGGCGCTCTACATAAATTTCCGCACTGATAAAATGTTTGCTCGCACTCCGTTCCTTGAACTCAATAATATCAACAGTAACAGAATACGGAATTTCCTGCGCGTAGCGTTCAAATATTTGTTCGCGGATTATTTCGCTGACAAAAAATTTTTCCGGCGCTGCACTGACAATATCCGGCGGATAATACGGCGCGTGTTCAGGCAACACCTTCACGATAGATGCAACCAACTCTTTCACACCGAAATCTTTCAACGCCGAAATGGGAAATATTTCATCAAACGGAAATATTTTTTGCAGCGATTCAATCATTGGCAGCACATGCGCTTTTTCCACCGTATCAATTTTATTGATGACAAGAAATGTTTTTTTCTTCGTTGATTGAATTTTATGAACTGCTTCATTATCGTTGTGGTACGCGCCGTTCCGTATTTGTTCTGCATCCACAAGAAACAACACAAGATCGGCATCGTTCAACGCGGACGATGCAAACTGCATCATCGCTTCATGCAAAAGATATTTCGGTTTGATAATGCCCGGTGTGTCGAGAAAAATAATTTGGCACTTGTCGCTGCTGTGTATGCCCAAAATTTTATGACGGGTTGTCTGCGGTTTGTTTGTAACAATTGAAATTTTTTGTTTCAATATTGCATTCAGTAATGTTGATTTGCCGACATTCGGTTCACCAACCAATGCCACGTATCCTGCTAGATATGCTTCCGTAGTCTTCTCCATAAGTTGTGTATAATGTACCGAAATTTTGAGACTTCTCAAAAGAGAAAGCCAACGCGCAACACGATCACTTCACTTTGCTCGCCACAACAAATTTATGTATTTTGAATGAGAGAACATGATGACAGAAAAAACAGTACACTTTATTACTCTTCGAAAAAATGAAGAGCGTAGAATTCTTTCCGGACATCAATGGATTTTCAGCAACGAAATTCTTGCTGCGAGCAATGCTTTGCAAAGCGGCGATGTAGTTGAAATCCGTCGCTGTGATGGAAAATTTCTTGGCTGCGGTTTCTACAATCCCAATTCGCTCATTGCCGTTCGGTTTCTTTCACCGGTTGTAGAAGAAATTACTACTGCATTTTTCGAAAAGCGAATTCGCACTGCACTGGCGTTGCGAATGAAACTGTATCCGACAAGCACAACATTTCGCGTTGTGCATGGCGAAAGTGATTTTCTTCCCGGACTTATTATTGATAAGTTCAACGATTTTCTTTCCGTGCAAACTTTTTCTGCAGGAATGGATATACATTTGAATTCCATTTGCGATGCACTCGAACAAATTTTTTCGCCGCGCGGAATTATTGAACGGAACGAATCACCATCACGCCAGTTAGAAAATCTTCCTGTGCGAAAAAATATCCTTCGCGGAACTATTGAACCGACAGTTATTGATTTCAACGGAATCAAATTTCAAATAGATATTCTGGAAGGACAGAAGACCGGTTTCTTTTTGGATCAGCGGGAAAACCGTGCAGCGTTGAAACTATTCGTGCACAACCAAACAGTGCTCGATTGTTTTTGCAATGAAGGAGGATTTGGAATTCATGCGGCATTTTTTGGTGCAGCATCGGTTGAATCGGTTGATATTTCTGAACCAGCAATCAGCAAAGCACGCGCCAACGCACAGCTTAATGGTTTGAATAATATTTCCTTTCGCACAGGCGATGTTTTTGAGATTTTAAAACAAGCCGTTGAAGAAAATAAAAAATACAATGTTATCGTGCTCGATCCGCCTTCATTCACCAAAAGTAAAAAAAATATTCAGCAGGCAATAAAAGGATACCGCGAAATTAATACCAACGGTTTGAAACTTATAGCAGAAGGCGGAACGCTGGCAACAGCATCGTGTTCGCATCACATTGATGACGAAACATTCTTAAACATTGTGAGAGATTCTGCTGTCAAAGCAGGAAGAAAAATTCAATTATTGCATTTTGCCGGAGCCGCGTCCGACCATCCGACTCTTCCCGCAATGCCGGAAACGAAATATTTAAAATTTGCGTTATTCAATGTAGAGTAACTGCAAGAGTACTGTTGAGGTAACTATGAAAAATACAATCCTACTTTTTATTTCGCTGATCATGCTCGCATCTTCATGTGTGCTTGCGCAGCAATCCGATTCGACAATTATTTTCACTTCTCCCAATCCAGAAATTTTTGCACCAAAACAATCCAACTTGTTGGATGCGTGGGGCGTTGATATTCTTCTTTCCGGAAACGGATTCGGACTCGGCGGATTTTATCGCCGCGAATTTACAAAAGAATTGTACGGCACTGTAACATTTGCAATTTCAGATTCGAAAGATGACAACGAGGTTGAGTACGTTGATTGGTACGGACAAACTTTTTCACCGGGAAAAATAAAACGTTTTCTCCTGATGCCGTTGTTGTTTGGCGTTCAGTATAGAATTTTTTCTGAAGATATTATTGATAACTTTCGTCCATACATCAATGCAGGTTTTGGTCCAACAATGGTCTTTGCATCGCCATATAACAAAGAATTTTTTAACAGCCTTAGTTATGGGCAGCCGCATTATACTGCCGGTGGATATATCGGACTTGGTGCATTTTTTGGAAATGATAAAGGCAGTTTATCAGGTGTGAATATTCGGTATTATTTCGTTCCGTTTGCAAGCGGGATCGAGAGCATACAAAATGCAAATGGCAGTATCAGCAAGAAAAAAGATTTCGGTGGATTTTTTATAACGTTGAATTTAGGTTCGGCGTTTTAAGGAAGAAAATATGTAACTACTCATCCTAAAAGATAAGCCACAGATTGCACAGAAAAAACACGAATTCACACAGAGAAGTTAAATAATTTATTCCGTGATTCGCCGCGGCGAATGTTTCCGTGTCATCTGTGGTGTATGTTCAATGTGAATATAGAAAATCATTTGAAATCTGAATTGCTCTGAGTAGTTACGAAAATATGTCACGTATTTTTCTTCATGTAATCCAGAAACGAATATCCTTCCCGTTTCTCTTCGTTCACCAAATGAAATATAGTTCCAAGCAAATGTTCGTACGGAGGGAAAAATGTGTCAGCGCGTTCCACGTGTTGATCAACAAGTGTAACCAACAACTCATCGGCACGGCTTATCAATTGTGCATACATTAAACCGCCGCCGATGACAAAAACTTTTTCTTCATTGTGAAGTGCATCAAGCGCACTATCAATAGTCGAATACACTTCAACGCCCTCGGGAAATTTTTCCCGATCAGTTGAAGAAGTAACAACAACATTTCTTCTGTTCGGCAGCGGTCTTCCGAGAGATTCAAAAGTTTTTCTTCCCATCAGAATTGTATGCCCTGTCGTAAGTTGCTTGAAGCGTTTTAAATCTTCAGAGATATGCCACGGCAACGTTCCACCTTTACCAATGGCACGTTCTTTATCATGAGCGACGATAATTATTAATTTCATATGTACATGTTTGAAGTAATGGGCAGTTCCAAAAATTAAGTTTTTTTCGCCACTAAGACATCCCGCCAAAGAACGCGGGATAAACTCCGGCGCAAAGAAAAAAAATATAAACAAATGATAATAAATACTTTGCGTCTTAGCGACTTTGTGGTGAAATTTCTTTTTTTGAATTTTTAGAACTACCCTAATGAACAAGAAGTGAAAAAACCTGTTGTAGTTTTTATTTTCCCTACACAGCAACCTCAAATTTTATTGCGTCATCACACACGTAATTCAGCAATTGAAAATCTTCGAACTGTAATTCATTCATCGGTTTTTTTGCGATGAGAAGCTGCGGACGAGGTTTCGGCGTACGTGTCAATTGTTCTTTCAATCCATCAATGTGATTCACATAAATGTGTGCATCAATTATTGTATGACTGAAATAGCCCAGTTCAAATCCGGTTTCCTGTGCAATAATTTGTGTGAGCATGGAATACGCACCGATGTTGAACGGAATGCCGAGCGCAATATCGCCGGAGCGCTGCGTGAGATGGCAGCACAATTTATTTCCCTGCACGTTGAATGCAAACGTGTAATGACACGGCGGCAACTTGCTGAACAATGCATTGCCCGGCTCCCACGCACTTACGACCATACGACGAGAGTTCGGTTGAGTCTTCAACATTGTTATCACTTCCGCAATTTGATCGATCTCTTTCACTTCGTACTGCCCCGTTGTTTTATTTATTTGTGCAGAAGGAAAGCGTCGCCAATATCTTCCGTACGCAGTTTCCAAATCTCCGTTTTCATCAGCCCACGCATCCCAGATTTTTGTTTTCGTGCGCAAATTGCGAATATGATCTTCACCTGAAAGATACCACAGCACTTCAAACAACAACGATTTGAAATTTACTTTCTTCGTTGTAACTAACGGATAGCCGTCGCTCAAATCAATTGTATAATGTTCCGCAAATGTTGAAATAGTATCAACACCTGTGCGATTATGTTTTCGAATCCCTTTCGCTAATACACGATCAACGAGATCGAGATATTCTTGCATAGTTTTTTTCCTTTAACAAAAAATGTCTTTACAAATCATATTTTGTTTTTAACCACTGATAGGCAATATTAATTTCTTTTGTTTTTAAATCTGCAACAACGTGTAATTCTTTTCCGAGATGTGAAACTTTATCGGGATGGTATTGTGAAATAAGTTCCAGATATTTTTTTCGAATCTGTCCCTTTGAGACTTTGCCGTGAAGTCCAAGTACTGATCCGTAGTATTGCATTTTTTGGATATCGGAAGCATCGGAATGATCAAACATTTTTTCGTCGGAAGAAGTTTTTTCTTCATACCGTTCATACCGTTCGTATTTTTCATACCGTTCGTATTTTTCATACTTATGACTGCTTTTTTTCGATCTTCCAACAACACATTTCCGAAGTGATGAATACAAATGCGATTTCTTCGTGTATTCATTTGCCGCAATCATATACTCCACCGCAATTTCGTTCACCATATTCCATTCTGAAACTTTACACAGTTCAGCATGTTCAATAAGACGGCTTTGAACAATTGAGTCGGGAAAATTAGGAGATAGTTTTTTGAGGTAATTATTCGAATCAACAACCGGTGTCATAATTTTTAAAAGCGGTACGATTGAACGCGCTTCACTTTCCTCCGATGCCAATGTATAGAGAAGTAAGAACTCGTGATAAATTAACGCTGATGAAATTGTTTGAAGTAATTCCCTGCATTGTAAAAGAGAACGCAAATGTCCTATCATAATATACATGAACTCATTCAGCGTCTGCTCTGTATCCAACTTAAAATAACGAATAAAAAATGTATTGGCTGCGGGAACTGTATATCGCGCACGAAAATCATATTCGGCGGAATAATTATGAGCTAAAAATCCTTGGGAAAATTTTGTTAAACCTATTTGCGCTTCACTGATAACTCCCCATATTCTGACATATAATTCATCATACAGCGTGTACGCTTCGTGAAATTTGTTTTGCCCCAGCAACTTGTCCGCCAGATTTCTTACTTTCATTAAATCATTCATCGTGTACTCGAAATGAATAGCATAACAGGTTGTTGAAAAACTATTTTTTTCCTCTCACGTCACCCCGAAATGTTCTTATTCGGGGTCTAATCAATAGATGCTGAATAAAAACATTTCAGCATGACGTCTTAAAGAAGGTTTTTCAACAACCTGATAAGTCTCGAATCTTCTAAAATAAATATAACACAAAAACTAAATAAGAGAAAATGAAATCTCAGTCCGTGTAAAAAAATATCCACTTCATCTTGAGTTCAAATGAGTTGCCCTTTCCGACAAATTACCGTATCTTTTCACATTCGAACAATGAAGCAAACATCTTCAACGGCGATATCACAATACCATCGGACAGTAATTCATACAACGCAATACTACGATGCACATCTTACAATACACCATTCAAATAAAATAAGTCGGAGGATTTATGGATCATTCACTTGTTACAACTGCGTTTGGAATAGACGGATACAAAATTACAAAAAATTTCGGAATTGTTCGCGGAATCATTGTCCGCTCACGTTCAATTTTTGGCACTATCGGCGCAGGATTGCAGACGATCCTTGGCGGTAACATCACACTCTATTCTAATCTGTGCGAACAAACTCGCAGCGATGCATTTGAGCAAATGCTTCTTCACGCAGAAAAACTCGGCGCAAATGCTGTCATTGGTTTTCGATATGATGCCACCGAAATTATGGGCGGCGTTACGGAAGTATTGGCTTATGGAACAGCGTGCGTGGTGGCGAAAGGATGAAGTAAGAAGGATGAATCACAATTAGTCGGTCTTCATCCCTCATCCTTAAGGGCAGTTCCAAAAATT
>CAYHZL010000063.1:0-17299 GCA_964361075.1 uncultured Chitinophagaceae bacterium | reverse complement strand
AAAAAACGAGATTGCTTCGCCAAAGAACGGCTCGCAATGACAATTTTTTAGGTTTTTAGAGATGCCCTTGCTTTAATAGTTGTTTTCTTTGCGCCTTTGCGACTTGGCGGTGAAACAATGAATTTTTAGAACTGTCCTTATGCTTGTGTAATTTTTTTAAGATGCTCTACTTCTTTTGAATTTAAAAAGCGCCACTTGCCGCGTGCCATGCCTTTAACGGTAATTCCTGCATAACTCAGACGATTCAACTGACTAACTTTATATTCCAACACTTCAAACATGCGCCGCACTTGGCGATTGCGTCCTTCGTGAATCGTAACGATAACATCACATTTTTTTTTGCCGGGAATAAAATAAATTTCAGCCGGCGATGTTTTGCCGTCTTCCAGATAAATTCCTTTTCTCAATTTTTCAGCATGTGCATCATCCAAACTTTTATCGAGTGTAACATGGTACTCTTTTTTTATTTCGTTGGAAGGATGCATCAACGTATTGGCAAGCGTGCCGTCATTCGTAAAAAGCAAAACGCCGGTGGTGTTGCGATCTAATCTGCCGATGGGAAACACGCGCTCTTTCAAACGGACTAACTCAAATACTGTGCGGCGGTCTTTTTCATCTTTTGCCGTAGTGATGTAATCTTTCGGTTTATTTAAAACGAGATAGACAAAATTTTGCGCAGTAGAAATTTTTTTTCCGAGCACGGACACAGAATCTTCAGAAGGATTTATTTTTGTTGAAAGGTCTGTAACAACTTTGCCGTTTACTTTCACTTCGCCGTGAAGAATTAACTCCTCTGAAGCGCGGCGCGATGCAACGCCGGACATTGCCAGAAAACGATTTATGCGAACAGTTTCTGGAAGAACGACTTTATTTTTGTTTTCCACTTGCTCCATCCTTTCCCCGATTGCTCGGCTTGCTCGAATTGATCAGCTTCTTCAGAGTGCTCAGGATGTTCATCGCTTTGCATGTGTTCCGAATGTTCTGCACTGCGCACTTCGGATTCACCAAAAACTTTCGGCAACACCTTCATGTGCTGCGTTTCTTTGGAAACAATTGTTTCCGATTCGTGAATTTCATCGTGTTGAATGCTCTCGCCTGCTGTTTGCAGTTCAAGGTGAGATTCTTCTTCTGTTTCAATTTCTTCTTTGGGCGACACAACAACTTCTGCAACAGTCGGCTCTATTATTTCCTGCGCCGGTTCTGCTGCAATCGCAGCTTCTATTTCCGCCAACTGCGTTTGAACTTCTTTCTTCGGTTCTTCTGCGGCAACCTCTTTTGCTTTTGCTTTTATTGCTTCGGCACGCTTGCCGGAAAGACGCGGTTGTGAAGTTTTCTTTGTTTCCGATTGCTGAAGTCCACCACCCATTTTTTCTGCAAGTTCATCTTTAAATTCCAATTCCTGTTGTTCGGCAAGTAAACGTCTGTCAACTTCAAGTTCCGTTTCGCCAATCAACTCTTCAATTTCACGCGGCTTCGGCAAATCGGAAAGTTCATTCAGACCGAAGTGTTTTAAAAATTCATCAGTCGTTCCATAGAGCAATGGTCGCCCGGGAGAATGTGCTCTGCCGGTAATCGTGATCAAATCTTTTTCCAGCAGTGTCTTCATAATATAATCTGCATTGACACCACGAATAAATTCTACTTCACCTTTTGTAATCGGCTGCTTGTACGCAATGATGGCGAGTGTTTCAACTGCTGTTGTAGATAAACGGCGGCGCGATTTTTCTTTTACTAATTTTCCAACCCACGAAGAAAACGTGTGCCGTGTTGCGTACGCGTATCCGCCGGCAATTTCGATAATATGAAATGAACTTTTCGCTTTATCGTATCCTGAGTTGAGCTGCGAAACGGCACGCTTAATAATTTCAGAATTTACTTTCAGCTTGTCATCTTCGTTGACAATATCTTTGTTCGCATCATCAACAATCAGCCGAATGAGTTTCGTCGAAATTGGTTCATCGGATGCAAAGATGAGCGACTCGATAATATTGCGGACAGCAGCAGAGACTTCAACTGCAGTTTCAATTTCAGTCTCTGCAACAGATTCGAGAGTATTAATTTTTTGCTCTTCTAATTCGCTCATGCAATTGCCTCCTCAGCCGGTAATTTTACAATCATAATATCACCGTAGGAATCTGTTTGACGAATCATTATTTGTCTTTGCTTCATAAGTTCCAGTAAAGCAACAAACGTTACCACAATACGAATTTTTTCAACCATCGCACCGACAAGTTCAAAGAATGTCCGTTCTGTTTTTTCTTTGAACGCTTCTAACAGATATTGCATTTGTTCGTCGATGCTTACATTCATTTTAACAATTTCGTGTACGTGTTTGTGCGGCATTTTATCAACGACATATTTAAATGCAGCAATTAAATCGAATAACGTTACATCGCGTATAATATTTTCTTCTTCGTCACTTTCAATAGTGCGCGGATCGTGTTCGAAGTTGCCGCGATAAGCGACTTTCCGTTGCCTGGTTTGCATCGCTTCAAATTTTATCGACATCTCTTTGTAGCGTTTGTATTCCAACAACCGTCTTACAAGTTCTGCGCGCGGATCAAGTTCTTCCTCACCTTCCACTTCGGGTTGCGGCAAAAGCATGTGTGCTTTTATTTGCATTAAGGTAGCCGCCATAACAATAAAATCTCCCGCAATATCCAAATCTAATTCTTGCATAAATTGAAGATATTCGAGAAAGTCTTTTGTTATTGTTGCAATCGGAATATTGTAAATATCCAACTCATCCCGCTTGATAAAAAAGAGAAGCAGGTCGAGCGGTCCTTCAAAATCCGATAGCTTAACACGATACATGGTGTAATTCCAAATGACACATATCAAACTTTAAATATTCACAACACAATTTTGCAATCTTGTAATTTTGCAATTTTGCAATTCCAACACTATCAACCCAGCTTCATCACATCTCGAACTTCGTGCATGGTTGCCTGCGCCATTGCGCGCGCGCGCTGTTCTCCATCGGCAAGAATATTTTTTACATCATCAAGATGCGATTCGTAATGTGCACGCTGTTCGCGCATAGGTGCAAGCACATCGGCAATTTTAGTTGCACAGTTTTTTTTGCAATCAACACAGCCAAGCGCACCGCTTTCACAACCGGTACGAATTTCAGAAACTTCAGCAAGATTAAATTTATTATGGTACGAAAACACAACGCATATATCCGGACGACCGGGATCATTCTTTCGAACTTTTTGTGGATCAGTAACTGCGACGCGCATTTTTTTTCCAATTTCATCCGGCAAATCGCTCAATAAAATTGTATTGCCGAGTGATTTGCTCATTTTCTGATTGCCATCAAGTCCGGCAAGACGGGCAAACTTCGTCAGCTTCGGTTCCGGTTCAGGAAATACTTCGCCGTATTGATTATTAAAGCGCCGCGCAATTTCGCGTGTAATTTCTATGTGAGGTACTTGATCTTCGCCAACAGGAACAACATCGCCTTTATACAAAAGTATATCTGCCGATTGCAACACAGGATAACCAAGATGCCCGTACACCACAGAATCCAAATGTAAATCGCGCACCTGATCTTTCAACGTTGGATTGCGTTCAAGTCGTGCCGTTGTAATGAGCATGGAAAAAAGGAGATGCAATTCTGCATGCTCTTTAATTTGCGACTGACGAAAAATTGGACTGTGTGTTGGATTAATGCCTGCCGCTAACCAATCAATTACCATATCAAGAGAATATTGATAGAGGTCTGTTGTATCGAGATTGGTTGTGAGTGCGTGATAATCTGCGATGAGATGATAATTATTGTATTCCTGTTGCAGTGCTACCCAGTTTTCAAGCGCGCCGACAAGATGCCCAATATGCAACTTACCGGTCGGGCGCATTCCTGAAAGTATTCTTTTCTTTAAATTCAATTGTGTCTGATAAAAAATAAAATTTTGTGTTGTCTAATTCATAAACAAATACGGTCTCCATCGTTCATCTACGGTGCCGACAACATGTTTGATGAAAGTTACATGATTCGGCTTCGATGGTGTTCGCGTTAATGTCATTCGTGCTTCCTCCGGCGTGCGATCTCCTTTGCGATTGTTGCACGTAACGCATGCACAAACAAGATTTTCCCACACATCTTCACCGCCGCGCGAACGAGGCATTACATGGTCAACTGTTAAACTCATATCGCTTCTTCCACAGTATTGACATTTGTGTGCATCGCGTCGCAAAATATTTTTTCGTGATAAAATAATTTTTTTATACGGAACACGAATATACACAAACAATCGCACCACACTTGGAAACGGCATTGTCAACGATACCGAACGAAGAACTTTGCCGTGGCTTGCTTCTACAATTTCAGCTTTTCCCCGGAAAAGAAGTACAATTGCTTTTTTTACATTGCAGACACTCATTGGTTCATAATTTTGATTGAGAACCAACACTTTACTATTTAAGCGTCCATGATTATTCTTAGCGTTTAATAATATTGAACTGAAGGCGACGTATCTCCTTTCCATTAATAAGTGAACTACAGAAAAATCAATCTAACAACCTAATTCTCAAAAAATATAGCAATCTTGACAAGAATAGTCAATGGAAGGGCTTTCTCAAATTGCTCTACAAAAAAATTAAAAATCTCTTATGGGCATCTCTAAAAACTAGTTACGAAACCTTCAAGGTTTTTTTTGTGATGTACCATAAAATTTTAACATCACAAAATTTTGTCAAGATAAACCTTGAAGGTTTTTAGAAGTACCCTTATATCTCTTTCTAATTTCCTTTATCGAATCCCCGCCGAATTTTTCTAAAAATGCATTTGCCAGCACAGGCGCAACTACAGATTCTGCAATAACGGCGCAAGCAGGTACTGCACACACATCAGATCGCTCGTATCGCGATGCTGCTTGTTTTCTTGTTTGTATATCTACTGTGCGAAGCGGTTTTGCAAGTGTAGAAATCGGCTTCATTGCTCCACGAAGAACAATCAACTCTCCGTTACTGATACCACCTTCCATTCCGCCCGCATGATTTGTCGGACGCACAACATTTCCTTTTTTATCTAATAACATTTCATCGTGAACGTGCGAACCAAACCGGCGCGCGTTCTCAAATCCGTCACCAATCTCTACTCCTTTTACAGCTTGAATAGACATGATTGCTTGTGCCAACTGTCCGTCAAGTTTTCTATCGTAGTGAACATGACTTCCCAAACCAATCGGAACGCCACTCACCAACACTTCGAAAATTCCACCGAGCGTGTCTCCTTTTTTCTTGCACGATTTTATTGATGCAATTGCTTTTTGTTCAACACGTGAATCCAAAATTCGCACTTCGGATTTATCGGCATCGTCAGAAAGTTTTGAAACTGTAGTTGAATATTTTCCGATGAGCGCGTCAATTCTTTTTCGTTCTGTTACTTCCGCAGAACCAATACTGAGCACATGACTGCCGATTGAAATACCAATCTCTTCCAAAAATTTTCTGATGATAGTGCAACACGCAACACGCATTGCCGTTTCGCGCGCGCTTGCTCTGTCAATCACATTACGAATATCATCGAACTCATATTTCAACGCGCCGACATAATCTGCGTGACCGGGACGCGGCAGTGTAATTTTTTCGATTCCTTTTCCGCTTCCTTCGACCGACATGCGGTCTGTCCAATGTTGCCAATCTTTATTTCGAACCACCAACGCGATAGGTGTACCAAGTGTTTTGCCGAATCGAACGCCGGAAAGTATTTCCACTTTGTCGGTTTCGAGACGCATTCTTCCGCCACGCCCGTACCCTTGCTGTCTGCGCCACAATTGATGGTTGATATAGTTCAGCGAAATTTCTACGCCGGCAGGAATTCCTTCTACAATTCCAACAAGCGCTTGTCCGTGCGATTCACCGGCTGTAAAATAACGTACCATTGTGTTTTCGTCCGTCTTGTTATTTGATGTTTTTTATAGAAGCTATCTTCAAAATAGTAAATAGTCATTGCGAGACGTTTTTTGTCGAAGCAATCTTATGCTTTTTAATATGAAGAATAAGATCGCCACGTTGCTTCGCTCCTCGCGATGACGTTAGCCAGATATCTTGAGATGGTTTCTCACTACTTCTTTTACAAATATACAAATAAAAAAAATGCGACTCACTATAAAAGTGAGCCGCACAATTTATACTTCGTTCTTATTTGCCAGCCTATCTTAAATTTGACTGCAATGTATTGGAATAAGGGCTAATCTATTTAACAGCAGACCACCAATCATATTGCTTGTGTCTGCTCCAAAGATAGAGACTGGTTTATAATCTGGTTGATTAATTATAGGGCAGTTCTAAAAATTCATTGTTTCACCGCCAAGGCGCAAAGAAAACAACTATTAAAGCATAATAAAATCAATACTTTGCGACTTCGCGTCTTGGCGAGAAATTTTTTTTTCAATTTATAGAACCGTCCTATATTCATTGTAACTCCCAACTAACAATATCCCCATCTTGTTCCACTTTGTTTATATCAAAAGATTTAATTTTAAGAACACAAAGATACCTGTATGAATACTGTTGTTTTTTTGAGACAATAGATCTGTATTCCATTCTGAACTGTATGTTCATTTCTTGTGGATGGATAAGTAATAACAATGTGTTATTGTTTAATATGATGCTAAATTTTTGGTCCGTGTGTTTTATATGATCGCTTGGGATTACTGTTGTTGTAACTATTTCTTGTCTTTCTAATAATTCTATCAATTTATTTTGCCGATTATCTCTTAAATCTAATCCCTCAATTATTATTCTACATTGTGCTGGAATTTTACCACTGTTGATAATCTGAAAAGAAATTAAATTTGGACTTATAAAACTAATATTCCCTAAATAAATCCAAGGTCTTGTTGTTATTTCAATTTGCTCTTTCTGTGATAGTAATATCTCATCTGTGATCTTGCGATATTTTTGTGTTTCAATTGTATACCATACTAATATTACCAAAGTCATTATGGTTAAATATAGACCTACATATTCTGAGAACGTAAAAATGTCATACGCTCCTAAATTCCATAATCCTATAACGACTAAAGTTGTGATAAGAAAAAGTAATCCAACTTTCACCCAACTATATTTAAATATTTTCATTATTCTTTCCCAAATAATAATAAGATTACTCTCCATCTTCCTGTTTTCCCATTCTATTTTGAAAAAAATCTATTTTTTTTATGCTTTACATTAATCTAAGAAAACTTTATTATTGTATCAGGTAATAGTTACATTAAGCCTGCCTTTATATGAACTCCGACTTCATGTCGTTGAAGGGTAACCTTCTTAGTATAAAGGCGGGCTTAGTTTGTTTTTAGCCGTCAGCAGATTTCTCTCGTTATAATAGTTTTTATTTCCAGAGTATTTTTCAGAATCATATAAATCTACAATCAGAGATATTTTTTCTTGCAAGAAATTATAATACCTCATCTCGCCGCGCTCTAAAACCCGTTGTATAGCCCAACAAAAATAATCTGCAACATTTAACAGCGGTTCTGTGATTTGGTTTTGGACATTGAACACAATGTTTGTTTTAATCTCTGCCTCGGGTTTCTTCTTCAAATATCTTCCTACTGCTTTCGTTAATGCTCGCTGCAAATTTTCATTTTTCGTAGTTTTCCCGCGCTCAGCAATATTTAATACCATTCTCTTTTCGCCATACATTTTATTCTTCAATAGATGCGATAACAAATCAGCATAAAATTCTGCTTCATTGTTATTATGTTTAAGAGCATAAAGAGAAGGAATTTTTCTCCCAACAACAGCTTCAAAACTACAATCTATTGTTTTTATGTAATCGAAAAATATTTTCCGCACTTCCGGTATGTCGTCCGTTCCGTGAAAGTAAAAACCATTTTTAGAAATCTTTTTTTGGATACTTGGAACATCCTTAAAGTATTCATCTTTTTCAATTGTCTGTTGCAACCGTTGTATCTCTTGCCGAATATCCGGTAATGAGGTTCGGAACTTTACCATACCCAGTATAAAACAAAATGATACACCTTCTGTTGTTTCGATAATCGGGACTTTGCCTTTGCCATAAAAAGTTGTGTCACCAGCTTCATCTAAAAAGCGGTGATACGTTTCAAGTGATTGTATTTTTTTCCCTTCTTTGCTCATGTTTTTATTTCTTACTCTTCTTCCTGCTTACCCATTCTATATTTTATATCATAGTTGATAATGAAGTCTAATTCTTCTTCCGTAAAGCCATAATGTTCAGCAAGCATTTGGTCAATTTCATCTATCACTGATTTAAATTTCTGAACTTTTATTTCGGGCGATTTATACCCTGGTCGTTTTTCAAATAGTGTTGTATTTTGTTTGTATGCTGACGTTAATCTTTCGACTAAATTATCATTAACAGTTCTGTTTCGCGGAATAGGAATATTTTCAATAAAACCTTTTGTCATATGTCGGCAATCGGTGTTTACCGTCCATAACCAATAAAATAAATTTGAATTTAACAATAAGTAAACAAATGGTTTTTCTGATTTTGTGATAGTAATTTCAAACCATTGACTTGGTTCAACAAGTTTTCCAGCCCTATATGCCTTTGGTTTTGACCATAAAGTTTTCGTCCAATAGGATTCACCACTATCATGAAAGAATAAACTACTATTATCAATCCCTTTTAATTGTTCAACAACAATAGTTCGATGTTTCATCATTTTTTCAAAAATAGAACGATCAATAGCAGAATAAACTTTTGGTATTATATCGTCATTTTTAATCAAATTCGTGACTTCAATTAACGATAGTCTCTGAAATAGAATATCTCGTTCAGAAGCAGTCCACCTTATATAATTTGATGTATAAACAAGTGGGGCATTACCTCCTCCCGATTTGGCAATAACTATTGTATTTCGTTGCATTATTTCAGGGAATAGTGGTTGTGGTCGAATTGCAAAATTACTGATCCAAACAAATGAACTTTGATTTAATGTTTTATTGCGAATGGATATCATTCTTTCAGATGAAACAAAGCTAATTGGAATAATAAGTGCTGACCTACCATTTTTTGTTTGGACAGATAAAGAACGCTCCATTACATAAGCATATAAATTACCGCAACTTTCTGATTCATATCCTTTTAATTTATACTGGTTTTTTATCTTCCCGTATTCAACATAGGGCGGGTTCCCAATTATTACATCAAACCCGCCTTTAGTCATAATCGAAAAGAACTCAATACACCAATGAAATGGTTGGTATGTTTTGATAAACTCTTCGGCTTCATTTTTCTTAAAGCCATAAACGGGTCGTAATTGATCGTTAAACCGAACTGTCAGTGCCTCCAACTGTTCAGTAATTTTTTTCTTTAATTCTTCATCTGCAGATCCTTGTTCTAACTGCTGGTTGTGAAAGTCGTTTACATTTTTTGCCAATAACTCTGCCATCAAATCAGCATCTGTTTTTAATCCCAACGGATTATCGAACATCGTGTTGTAATCTTCCATCCTTGCAAAACCAACAAGCGAGTTCCCAGCACGAATGTTAAAATCAATATCAGGCAACGGCTCTATTAGTTTTACATCATCAATCTGCGCTACAAGTTTTAAAAAGAGACGGAGTTTGCATATCTCTACCGCTTCTTCCATTATATCCACGCCAAACAAGTTTTTAACGATAATGGATTTATAGATAAAATATCGTTTGTTCGGATGGTGAGCGATTCGATCTAAGACAATACGAAAGTCTGCATACTTTTCTGTTTGTTTGTGTTTTGTTGATAATGGCGCATCAACAAAATCCTGCATTCTATCTAAACATGCTTCATACAACAATTCTAAAATATTAAGCGCGGCAAACAGGAATGCACCAGAACCAGAAGTAGGATCTAAAACGGTGAGATTCTCAATGGCAAACCAGAATGCACGAAGCAGTTCCGGTCCTTCGCAAGTTTCAATTACATCCTGTGCAAATTGTTGAATATCAAGATTGTAGGTAATGAAATCATTGATGTCTCGTATCTCGCCATTAGCAAGTTTTGAAAACACTTCTTGGTAGCGTTCCCGGCGAGCAACAACTTCTCTCCATATTTCTGTTGGTAATGCAAAGTCAGTTGAAGCAGGTTTATTCCACTCTGTCCTTTTGTTAACATTCTTAATTCCAGATTCGATCTCTTTGGGTAATGAAAGGTCGACTCCTTTTTTAACAGCTTCGTAAATATATCTGTTCGGATCTGCTTGTAACAATTTCCAAATAGAGTGATCACCTTCAAATGCTATCTCACATTTTTCTTTTGCAATATCAAATATCCGTGGAATGATTGTATTTCTACTATTGTATCCCGTAATATCTTCTTTTGTATAAAAAGCTCCCATCTGTTTCTGGTTAATATACTTTTCAAAAATATAACCCAACACATCAGGATTGATTTCTTTGTCATCACGTATGGGACGTTCATCCAAATGCCAGTTGTAGCGTTCAAAGTATTCAAACAGTTTATCAAAGACAGAATCGGGAATTACGATCTTCTTTCCGTATTTCTTTTCTATTTCATGTGGTAAAAACAATCCACCATTGAGATAAGGAATATTCCCAAGAAGTTTTTTTGACGATGCAGAACGTGAAGATTCTTTTTTAGCAAATCCTTCAAAGAATAATATCGTCAGGAATTTCTCATAGAACAGATCTTTCCCATTCTTTTTCGATTCACGAAGTTTTGTTCTTAGATAATTCGGATCGCCATTCAGGAAGTTCTTCTTTTGAATAAAATAAATGAACATCAAGCGGTTCAGCATAATTGAAACATACCACCGCTGCATATCTTCATCAGGAATTCCTGATAAGAATTTGAGAAACAGTTCATGATGTTCCTTAAAATCTTCATAGAATTTCTTGGTTATCTTTTCAACGTAAAATGCTGATGATGTTCGGCGCGTAACTTCAACAAGTGAAATTTGTTCTTCTTCATCTATACTAATTGCAAGTTGGAATAATTTCTGAGCTAATGATTCACCGGATTGGTGCGCTTCTAATCGATATGTTCTGTATGTCGGTTTGCCTGATTCCCTCTTCGCAAACTGCCATACTTGAGTAGTCTTGGAGCCATTAACATAGATTATTAGGTGTTCGTGAATTGATTTTGTAACTTGTCGTTCTATTTTTACGAGAATATCATTCGCAGCTATTTCTATCCCAGATGGTGCTTCATACAAATACACACTATACCCACGCTTCTGCGCGATTGCACTTAGCGTATAATCGTTTGAATCTATTATAACTGGAAGAGTGTGAGAATGATTATCCCACCCAAGTTGGTTGAAGAGTTTTTTAAACTCGAATTGTTTTAAATATTGACGAAGAATAGGTATCGAGATTGAAGGCATATTTTCACTATTGTTAAACGGTAGAAAGCAAATCTTGACTTCTTAGACTGTGTATAGTATATTAGTATTGAAGTTTGTTGTTGGGACTGGGAATTCTCGGTCGGGAAAAGGCTCTGGCGAAAGTCGGAGCCTTTTTCTTTTTATGGAAAGAACTTCAATCCTGCCCCTTTTATTTCTCCTTTAATACTAAAAATTTTAGTTTTTACTATTTCAAATGCAGGGTTTGGTTTTTCAGGATTTAACATCTTTCGAGCAATAGGATATCCTGCTAAATCTGCAATTTGAGTTCCAACGATATTCATAGATTTTGGTTTGAATTCAAGATGAAATTGAATCTTTTGAAATCGTTCTTTCCCTACCTTGCTGGTTCCTTTTGTTGTAGTTTGATAAAAGCTTAATCGTAATTCACCATCTTCTTTTTTTCCGCGAGCCTCTGCAATAATATATATCTCATTCTGATTATTTTCTTCAAGAAGAATTACTAATCGCTCCAAAGCAAAAAGTAATCCTAGCTCATAAGGATTAAATGGTTTACTGTATGTATGTTTAAGTCGCTCTTTTTGTATTATTGAAGAGATTATTATAAAATTGTTTTGTTGCATTACTGCATTGATTCGTTCATAAAACGGTATACGTTTCGTTGGATCTAATAGAAACGAGAAAAAATCTTTAGCTTTGCGAATATCACGTGAGTGTAAAATTACACCTTCGTGATGGAAATAATCCATTTTGAGTTGGTACACTGCGGGAATTAAGCGGTTAACATATTCGTCAATTGTACAAATCAACATCGTTAAGACAAAAAGAGGAAACTCTTTGTCTACTGGATCTAATTGATGATCACCGGTTTCATCTATGTATGCAATCAGTTTTCCCATCTATTCGATTGATTTAGAAAAGTAGAAAATGTAACTTTGGGTTATGAAAAAACAAAACCAATTGCAATGATGAATCCGCATTTAAACACCAAAGTGAAACGTGAACAATTAGCAATTCGTTTTGCACTTTCTTCATCACGTATTGAAGGCGTTATACCATCATCAACACTATCTAAAAAATTAAAGAAACGTTTAAGATGGTTGCGCTCTTTAAAATAAATTCAATCTCATTTCTTCACTAACCCCATTGAACAGATAATTCTTGGTTCTCGAACTTGCTCTTCTTCATTAACGATACACAGTCTATCCTCTTCACGTAAACCTAAGATTAGAGAAGCAAGGTCTGGATCTGATATTCCTGATTTTAATTGACGGTTTAAAGTATCTATTGCAGATTGCCGTAACGGATACCGATAAATATCATCTATTGTCTTTTTCAATTCAAGTGAATCGAATAACGAACCTTTAATTTCATTTGCATAATTTTTTAATCGCTCATACGTCCGAAAACGTGCACCGGATGGTTTTCCTAAAGAACCACCGATTGTTTTTTCTTCATCAGATATTATTTCAACTGCTTTTTGGACAAGCTGATGATGATTCTCTGTCCTGCTTACGGGAGATTCTTTTGAAGAACACTCTGCTGCTTTCAGGATTGTTAATTGAGATTGGGTAACATTATTTCCTTTGTTATCTACCCAAGCAAGAGCGTCATTACCCTCTGCTGTGCGCATATAGACCAACACTCCGTCGGGTGCATTTTCTTTTGGTAGATGCGCTTTAGAAGTAAAAACAACATCAGGCATATCTCCAATCTTCTTTTGCAAAGACGGATTCTCTGTAATCGCATTCTTCCAAATTTGATATGCATACGATGAAAGATCAACTTCATCATCAGCATCACCATCAAGAATCCCGGATTTTTCAGTGAAGAGATCTTTGAAGAATTGTTCATTCTCATCGTCTTCAAAGAACGCTTCATCAGTCCCTACTACTTCGGCATTTTCATGAAGACGCTGACGAACACGACCACGCAGACGAATAATTCGTTCAACTCCTTCTGCCGGCAAAAAGGAATAACAATGAATAATTTCAGATTGCTGACCAATACGATCAACACGACCAGCACGCTGCACTAATCGAATTATTGCCCATGGCAGATCATAGTTTACAACAATAGCCGAATCTTGTAAATTCTGCCCTTCACTAAGAACATCTGTAGCAACTAATACTCGAAATTCATTTTCAGTTTTAATCTTTTCTCTTTTATTATTACTAACAGGGCTGAATCTCCATGCTAATGCAGTCGGGTCTGAAGAACTACCGGTTACTCCCTCTATGTTCGTAACTCCGTGAGACTTTAGTTCTTTCGCTAAATAGTGAACCGTATCCGCAAACTGAGTAAAGATGAGTATCTTTTCTTTGGGATGTTTTTCTTTGACCAGTTTTAATAACGACTTAAGTTTATTATCTCTTTCAGGATCCCAATTACCAGATTTTTTTAATATTTGTAAAAGCGAATCTGCATCTGCTTTGAGATCATTAGCGATATCATTTATGAACAACACGGGCCGTAACCACGTAAACCGTTTTGCATAATGCGATTCATAAAGTTTATATATCTGTTCTGCTCTTTTTCTAAACTCTAGTTCAGTTTTAGAGAGAAATTCTTCCTCGTTTATTTCAGTGTTTTCTTCGTCGTCATCAGGAAATAAACCTAACGTATCACTATCTTCATCATTAGTTCGGGAATCTAACAAACCAACATCTTGTGTCCCAATCGGAAATGGTTTATTATTTTCTATCGCATAAAGAAAAATATAATTACGTAAAATATGCCGTTGAACAGATTGCAAAAATGAAGAACCGCTACTTTCCAGGCGCTTAAAAAGATTTGTTCTGCAAAAACCCATTAACCGTTTTCCTGCTCGTGATAAATCATTTAGTATTCTTGCTTCTTCAGAAGTTGGTGGATTGTGTGGTGATGGTGCAATATAATTACCAAGACCATACCTCGGGACACTTAATCCATTAATTCTATTGACTACTTCAGAATCATATAGACGTGCATATTGATCATCAATATCTTTTTCATCAATGGTAAACTTAACAGTTTTTGGAGCTCGTTTTGGAAAATACGATTTTGTTCCATCGTTGAATAAGAGATACTTCCTTCCATTAGTTGGATCAGTCTCTGCATAGTTCGTTTGTATAAAACTGCGTGTTCTTCTGACCATATACAATCGCATCAATTCACGCCAATCGTCCGGATACATACTCTTTTCAAAAGCAGCAAGCGTTCTTACTCCACATTGATGCCGTTTGATAAATTCTGTTTCACTTCCATTAAGATCATTCTTAATGTAATTCTCCGGACGAACTCCTAAATCCTTATCTTCTGGGACGAAAAGACGAAGTTGATTTGCAAGATCGAGGTATGTTTTATTATAAGGAGTAGCTGACAGTAGAATACATTTACTTTCATTTTCCCGAACATATTCCTGAATAGCACGGTATCTCTTCCCCTCTCTATTACGCAAATTATGGCTCTCGTCAATGAGTATAAGACGATAGCGACGTAAATCCGGTAGTTCGATTGTTACTTTTGAAATAGATAATATTTTTGCTCTGAGTCTATATTGCTCACGGTAATCTTCCCACATTGGGACGAGGTTCTTTGGGCAAATGATTAGCGTTTCAAGATTATGATCATCTTCGAAGATTCGTGCAATTGCTGTTGCCATCAATGTTTTACCGAGGCCAACAACATCACCGATAATTACTCCACCTCTCTTCGCATCATTTAAATGATGCGCGGCTATTTTCACAGCAGCAGTTTGAAATTCAAATAACTTATCTCGGAATTCTTTCGGAACTTTAAACTCAGAAAGGCCAGCACGAGCTTCTTGAGAAAGATGATATGCCATCTTTATATAAATTTCATACGGCGAAATTGGAACCTCGCGTGCCCAGCTTTCTTCAATAATTGTTACAAGTTCTTCTGAAATATCAATACACCAATGATTGGTCCATCTATCTTCAAACCAATCAGATAATTTATTCGTTGCATCTCCATCCAGCACATCAATATTTAATTCACCTTGTTTCGAAAGCCCGGCGAATGTCAAATTACTACTGCCAAGATAACCCACAATAGGATTAATGGGATCTTGTCTAAACAGTAAATACAATTTTGCGTGCAAGGTATGTTCAAGAAAGAGTTTTACAACAACTTTCTTTTCTTTTATCTGTTTTGCAAGTATTCTTAATCCTTGCTCGTCTTCATTTGTAGGAACACCATACGTTAATTGCTCTCTAAATTCTTCAGCAAGTTTTCTTCTTATCTTTTGAGCAGTCTGATTATCCATCCAGACTTCTTCTCTACCTACTCGCATTGCTTCACGTAGATCATCCTGTGGAAGTTTTTGCATCCCGACCAACAAACGACAGCAATTTCCTTCGCCTCCAGACCACTTTTCGATCAAAGAATCTAATTGTTTCCAACCTCTCAGATTGAAATACCCAACAGAAAAGTCAGCACGATGTGAGATTTTAATCGTCTCTTGCAACGCAGGCAGTAAAGATTTTTCAATATTGTCGAATATTCTGGGCATGATGTTCCTTATATACAAAAATACCCGTAGCTGGCTCTCTCCTTTAGCGCACTCTACGGGTAATCAAATTTTTCTCTCTGTCATTATTGATGTCCCAATCATCACTACGAGCATGCATTAATGTAGGAGATATGGTGAAGAAAATCAATCAATGCACAATCTAAAATCTCCATAGAACTTAAAATCCATTTCCAAAAAAAATGCGACTCACTAAACTGAGTCGCATTGAAAATTATTATTGGTATATCTTCAAACCTTTTATAAAAAGAAGAATTTATTCCTTCGGAATCATCACAGCAACAAAACGAGATGCGCCGGTCGCTCCTTTTGCGCGAAGCATTAACGCCTCACCCGGTTTTTTTCCTTTTACAATTTTTGAAAAATCAGAAATTGAATTAATTTCCTTTTTATCAGCTTCAACAATAATATCACCTTCGCGCAATCCGCGTTGGTTTGCTTCGCTGAAATTTTTTACATCTGAAACCAACACTTCACTTCCAACACTGCGCTCTTTCTTCAATTTGTTGTCTGCCTTCTGTACAGTAAACCCGAGTTTATCAAACGTAACAGTCTTTGGCGCTGCTGCTTCGGTAGAGCTTTCATCGCTCTCATCTCCTTCATTTTTCACAATCTCATTTTTCTTGTCGGCACGTGGGCGCAGCTTTACGATTTTTTCAATATTTTTTTCATCGCGCCAAATGGTGAGTGCGATTTTATCTCCGGGATGCTTGCCGGCAATGTATGACTGCAATTCATTCGGCTGCTTCAGCGCTCTTCCATCAACAGAAAGAATAATATCGCCTTCTTTCACACCTGCTTCTTTCGCTGCCTCGCCAACAACTTCCTGCACAAACACTCCCTCAACTTTATTCAGTCCGTTTGCTTTCGCAATTGTTTCATCCACCGCTTGAATGGAAACGCCGATGTACCCGCGTTCAACTTTTCCGTGCAGAATTAAATCCATCACAACAGTTTTTGCAAGATTAATAGGAATTGCAAATCCGTATCCTTGATAGCGTGCATTGGAACTTGCGATTGCCGTGTTAATGCCGATCACTTCGCCGTAAATATTTACAAGCGCGCCGCCGCTGTTTCCCGGATTAATAGCTGCATCAGTTTGAATAAAATTTTCCACGCCATAACTGTCTTCAATAATGCGGATACTTCTTCCGATGTAACTGATAATGCCCGCAGTAACTGTTGAATTTAATCCGAGCGGATTTCCGATTGCTACCGCCCATTGTCCGACTTGCACTTCATCGGAATTACCGAGCATTGCAACAGGAAGATCACTCGCATCAATTTTTATTACGCCAACATCTGTCAACGGATCGGTGCCGATAAGTTTTGCTTTGAAGCGGCGCGTATCATTAAGAACAACTTCGATTCCATTGTCAGCCGCATCAACAACGACGTGGTTGTTCGTCAGAATGTATCCATCTTTCGAAACAATAACACCGGAGCCAGCGCCTTGCGATTGCTGTTC
>CAYHZL010000062.1:0-17318 GCA_964361075.1 uncultured Chitinophagaceae bacterium | reverse complement strand
CATTATCTGTAACCTTAATTTTTGGTTGGTTAGCCAGCCGGATTCCGGCACGCAAAGCAATTACCATCTCAACTTGGGAAGCTATCTCTTATGAATAATTTCGTTAACAAATACGGTCCATGGGCAATTGTTACCGGTGCATCCTCTGGAATCGGGGAAGAGTTTGCCAGACAACTTGCCTCTCTAAAATTAAATCTTGTGCTTATTGCGCGCAGGAAAGAAAAATTAGAATTGTTATCTACCGAATTGATGAACAAGTATGGAATTCAGATAAAAATAATTCCAACAGATATCTCACATCCTGATTTTCTAAAACAGATTAAAGCAGTGACGGATTTGCTTGATGTTGGTCTCCTAATAAACAATGCCGGTTTTGCGTTGACCGGTAATTTTTTAGACCACACTATTGAGGATGAATTATCGTTGCTGTATGTTAATTGCAGAGCCCCACTAATATTGTCTCATCATTTCGGAAATAAAATGGTACAAAGAGGGAAAGGAGGAATAATCAATGTTTCCTCAGTAGCAGCATTTTTACCAATGCCGTTTTGGACAACTTATTCCGCTTCAAAAGTATATGACTTACATTTCTCTGAAGGGCTCTGGTTTGAACTGAAAGGAAAAGGTGTGGATGTACTGGCGTTATGCCCCGGTGCTACGCGTACTGAATTCTCGAAAGTCGCGGGGACAAAAGGCGGAGGAATGGAACCTGTCCAAGTAGTACAAATCGGATTACAGAATCTTGGGAAGAAACCCACAGTTATTGCTGGGATTAGTAACCGCATAATAACTTTTCTAATGAAATTTTTCTCTCGAAAAAGTTTGATAAGAATTGGAGCAAAAGTGATTAAAGGTTCGGTTTCAGAAACGTGAGAAACAAAAAGCATTCAAAAATCAGTTTGGTTTTTTTAATAATATTTCGTAACTACTCAGGCACGAAGACACAAAAGATTTAGAAAATAATCCTCTTGATACCTTTTTTTGACAAGAGAGACATTAAAATTTCAGCCAGCCGCCTGTGGCGAGAGGCTGATCCGCCCCGGCGGAGATAGGGAAACCAAAACATTCTTGGGTCAGTTTCAAATGGATCAGTACCTGTGTATCTCACGCAGGGTTCATTTCATCAACATCTTTGTGCCCCTGCCCTGTTGGATATACATTCTTAATATTCATCCCGTTAACCAACAGATTATCCAACAGGGTGAATGTCTTGGTGGCTATTTATGTTCTCGAACTGACTGAGTAGTAGCTAATGTTACGCAGAAAACCAGATTTGATGCTTTAGAAGCCCCGACCTTTAGGTCGGGGTTGTGAAATACACTCCACCTTTACGGGCTTTAGCCCAAAAACATCTTGTTATTGGGTTAAAACCCAAAATATTTTTTGGAAATTTCCTTACCCCGTGCTGAAGCACGGGGCTATTATGTTTTTTTACTTCAAAATTTCTGTAATAAAGTGTTCTTGCGTAACATCAGTGAGTAGTTACAATATTTCATAAATTTGGGCGACATAAACAAAGACATAAACTCTTATAATACCCATAAAGGACAGATAAGGATGATAGCGTCAGACCTATAAACGAGTTAGCAGCCATTTTACTATACGACGATTATGACATTGAGCGAACTAAAAAAGTACATTGACAATTTCCTGCATCTATCGACAGACGAGTGGGCAGCATTTAGCAGCCTTTTTACTGAATTACATTTGCCCAAAGACAGCTTTTTTGCAAAAGAAGGACGACACGAAACAAAAATTGGATTTTTAACTAATGGAATTGTACGTGCTTTTTACAGAAGTGATGACGGAACTGAATACAATAAAACATTTTTTGAACCATTTGAATTTATTGGTGCTTATACTTCACTCACAACCGGACAACAAAATCAAATTAATATTCAAGCATTGACAGACGTAAACTTGTTTGTTGCTGACTATTCAAACATTGTTGCTCTTTTTGACAAACATCAAAAAATTGAACGTCTTGGTAGACTAATTGCTGAACACTTCTTTGCTGATAAAGAAAAAAGAGAGATAGAATTAGTTTTAATGGACGCATCACAGCGCTATGAACTTTTCAAAAAAAAACACCCAACGCTTGAAAACAAAATCCCTCAATATCATATCGCATCTTACCTGGGTGTAACCCCTACCCAACTTTCTAGAATAAGAGCTAAAAAATAAATTTCTTTACATATGTAATTGGATAGCTGTTGTCTGTTGAATATCTTTGTTAAAAGAAATTATACAAATAAATACTTTTTACAAAGGAGTCATACAGATCATGGCATATTCAAACAGAAACAGTCTTAAAGGCTTAGCGGCTTTACTAATTGGTTTTATTTCTTTAGCAGCCAATCAATCATTTGCTCAGTCCTCACTATCTTCTCAGACGATCAAAGGAAGGATAATTGAACAGGTAACCCAACAACCTATAATTGGTGCTAACGTGTTTATTATAGGTACGACCATTGGAAGTACTACTGATGCCGATGGCTACTATAAAATATCAAACGTTCCCTTAGGAATGCAAACAATTCGGGTTTCATCTGTTGGCTATGAAACACAAACCAACACAGATGTAATCGTAACTGCGGGTAAAGAAGTTATAGCTAACTTTCAGTTAGTAGAAAAAACATTAACACTCGATGAAGTAACTATTGTTTACAGTAGGGATGAAGACCCTAAAGTTACCAATAACCCAATTACAACTGTAAGCGCTCGATCGTTCAACGTAGCAGAGACAAAATTATATGCAGGCTCTTTGGGCGACCCAAGCAAAATGGCTGCAAACTTTGCCGGAGTAGTGGCAAACAATGATTCAAGAAATGATATTGTTGTAAGAGGTAATTCGCCGTTAGGCGTATTGTGGCAGTTGGAAGGTATTAATATACCTAATCCCAATCACTATGGTTCTACCTATAGTACTGGTGGGGTAGTAAGTATGCTTAACAATAATGTGTTAAGCAAATCGGATTTTTTTACTAGTGCATTCCCGTCTCAATATGGAAATGCCACTGCCGGCGTATTCGACTTACGTTTGCGTGAAGGTAACAACGAAAAACATGAATTTTTGAGCCAGTTGGGTTTCAACGGTTTTGAGTTAGGCGCTGAAGGACCATTATCAAAAGAAAGCGAAGCATCATATCTTATCAACTACCGTTACACTGCCTTGGGTTTAATGAAAAACTTAGGTGTTGAGATTGGCACCGACTGTCCACCATTCTATCAGGATTTAAATATGAAGGTTGCTGTTCCGATGAAAAATTCATCTAAACTCACCTTCTTCGCTTTAGGCGGTACCAGCCGTATTGATTTATTAGGTAAAGATGTGGATACAAGTAAAACAAACTACTATGGCAGAATTGACCAAAATTTGTATCCAAAGTTCACAACAGGCATTGCCGGGGCTTCATTTGAAACTCCATTATCCTCAAAAACATTTGCCATATTTACAACGGGTGTTAGCCGTGCCGAACAATTATACAGAGAAGATTCAATAGCTGTATACCAACCGGGTAAGCCAATTTTTTTAAAAACCGATGCAACATTCAATAGCACAAAATATTCTGCTGCAGCTAACGTAACCCATAAATTCAGTGCGAAGAGTAGTTTTTATTTTGGTATGAATACGGATTACAGCGTAACTGATATATTTAGGAAAAAAGTATATCAGGGTCGTGAGCGTATCTGGGCTGATTTTAAAGACGATTTAGTATTGTCTCAGGGTTATATAAGCTGGAAGTACCGGATAGGCAATAGAACCACAGTGAACACAGGTTTGCATGCGCAACACCTGAATATCAATAATCAAATTGTACTGGAGCCTCGTTTTGGTTTACGCTATCAATTAACTGATAAATCTTCAGTTAATTTTGGATATGGCTTACATCAACAAGCGCAAGGTGCTTACAATTATTTTGTACAGAACCCAGCCGGAGAAAGAACTAACCTGAATCTTGATTTTTCAAGAAGCAACCATTTTGTTTTAGGTTATGATCTAAATCTTGGAGAAATTACAGTTTTAAAATTAGAAGGGTATTATCAGTATCTTGATAAAATGCCTGTGCATCAGTATGCTTCATCATTCAGTATTATGAATGAGGGTTCCAATCTTGCCCCAGTTGATCAATCTGATTTGGTGAACAACGGAACAGGCCAAAACTATGGCATTGATTTAACAGTTGAAAGATATTTAAATGAAGGATTCTACTTTTTAATTACAGGTTCGCTATTCGACTCTAAATACAAAGGCTCTGATGGTATTGAGAGAAACACAGCCTTTAACACCAACTATGTACTAAACCTGTTAGGTGGCAAGGAATGGAAATTAAATGAACAAGGTGATGTTTTGGCATTAAGTGTAAGATTTACAACCACGAGTGGCCGATATTTCACGCCCTTAAACCTGACTGCATCGCAGGCAACAGGCGATGCTGTTGAGGATACACAACGAGCATTTTCAGAAAGGCAAACACCTTATTTAAGGCTTGATGTGAAATTGGCTTACAGAAAAGAATTTAAGAATTCGTCGCTTGAGATTGCCCTTGATTTACAAAATACCACAAACAATCAGAATATCTTCAGGCAAGGATACAACAGGCAGAGTAACACAATTTCAAACGAATATCAAATTGGTTTCTTCCCAGTGCCAACTATACGCTATACTTTTTAAGGTTCACATTTATGAAACGTAATGGTAACATTATTGTATTGACCGGTGGGACTTCGGGTATTGGACTTGAGCTACTTCGACAATTATATGACGGCAACAAAATTATTGTTACATCAAGCAGTCAATCCAATATTGACAAATTGCAAAAAAACTTTCCGAAAGTTACTGGAATAGTTTGCAATCTTGGCTACACAACTTCTGTAAAAACTTTTATTGACAAATGCCTTTCTGAATTTTCGGACATCAACATTTTAATCAACAACGCTGGCATTCAAGACAATTATTTTTTTGCAGACGAAAAAGACGGATATACAAAAATCTTAAACGAGATAACGGTAAATCTAATTAGTCCTTTGCATTTGATTTATGGACTTCTTCCGATTTTATTAAGCAAGCCAAATGCAGCTATAGTCAATGTATCATCAGGACTTATTTATGCTCCAAAAAAATCTGCTTCAGTTTATTGCGGAACAAAATCTGCAATTCATAATATTACAAAAGCATTACGTTACCAACTCGAACACACCAATGTTAAGGTATTTGAAATTATTCCACCACTTGTTGACACAGCAATGACAGAAGGACGTGGAAAAGGAAAAATTACACCAAAACAATTAGTTGATGAGTTTCTAAGAAACTTTCAAAACGATAAACTTGAAAGCAATATCGGTAAGACTAAACTACTAAGGCTTATACAACGAATTTCGCCATCACTTGCGGACAAGATTATGAAGAATGGATTATAAAAAACGGCTGTTAACACGGGTTTTTGCAAAAGTGTGGCGATAGTGCTTCGGATGAAACTTTATCGTAACTACTCAGCGTGATAAATGTTTCAAATGATTTCCTATAAAAACACAAAGGAAAAACATAGCCATACCTGTCTGCCATCAGGCAGGTATTTACAGATTAAACTTTTAAAATATTTGAAACCATTGAAATGGTTTGCGATGGATTTTGTTTGGCAGTAACCCACGACTTTGGCGAAGCCATCCCGTTGGGAAAGTCGTGGGTTACAAAATCGAACACAAAGATATAAATCGTTTCAACGATTTTACACCTGATATTTTTTTGGGGTGAGTAGTTACCTTTACACAGCATTTATTTTTCTGAAACGAATTTCCGGAACAACTCCTAACGCTTTCCCTACGCGGCGTAAAAACGAAAGTGATAACTGCTGATGTTCTCCCGATTCCAATCGTGCAATTGCCGGTTGAGATGTACCGGAGAGTTCCGCAAGTTGTTTCTGAGTAATGTTTGCTTTTGTGCGCAGTTCAATAATTTCTTTTGCAATGGTAAATTCTTTTGCGAGTGCGTCATACTCCTTTTTGAATTGAGGATTTTTCAATTGCTTCTTCAGTAAATCCCGAGAATTTGTTGTTTTGATTTTTTGCATTTTATTCTCCTTTTATTTGTTTCATCAATCTTATTGCCCGTTCAATTTCATTCTTGTCTGTTTTGTTGGTTTTTTTTACATATCCTGATGTGACGATATATGTTTTCTCTTTCCAATGAAAGTAGAATAACCTGCAAATGTTGGTGCCAATTTTTACACGCAGTTCGTATAAGTCCTTTATGCCCGTTAATTTCTTTGAATGAGGTTCAGGGAGTTGCCATCCAAATTCTTCCAATAGATTGATCGTCCTTTGGATTTTTGCCTGCATCTTTATCGGCTGTTGAAGGATAAATTCTACAGCAGAATCGAGTAAGTCGACATTAAACTTCATATATCAATATATCAAATATGGTATAAAAATCAAGCAGTCTTTTTTTGAACAAAATTATATGGATGATAACAAAAAGCCTCGTCTAAAATCAAACGAGGCTTTTTACCTGAATCTTGAAACATGAAACTTAAAACATGAACCAATAAACCACGGACATTCAACCTCAACTCATCCAATTCACTTTGCCTTCCGGATTCCACTTCGTTGTGGTTTTTTTTGGTTTTGTGAAGAATTCAATCGAACTTTTTCCTGTAATATCTCCCGCACCAAATTTTGATTCATTCCATCCGCCAAAAGAAAATGGTTCGCGCGGAACAGGTACGCCGATATTTACTCCAACCATTCCGGCGCTGGCATGTTCAACAACATACCGCGCCATACCGCCGCTTTGTGTAAAGACAGATGCCGCATTTCCATACGGCGATGCATTTTCAATTTTTAACGCTTCATCAACATCTTTCGCACGAAGAATAGAAAGCACCGGACCGAAGACTTCTTCCTGAGCAATGTTCATTTCCGGTTTTACAAAATCAATTACTGTTGGACCAACATAATGCCCGTTTTCTTTTCCATCAACTTTTGCGCCGCGTCCGTCAACTAAAATTTTTGCGCCTTGTTGCTCTGCTTCAGTGATGTACCGTTCGATGCGCTCCTTTGCAGATTTTGAAATTACTGCACCAAGGTTTATTCCCGGAATAATTTTTCTCGCTTCATCACATATTTTTTCAATGATATGGTCAACCGATCCGACTGCGACCATAGCCGATGCTGCCATGCAGCGCTGTCCCGCACAACCGCTCATTGACGCTGCAACATTTGATGCCGTCATCTCTTCGTGCGCATCGGGAAGAACGATGAGATGATTTTTTGCGCCGCCAAGGCACAACGCACGTTTGAGATGCGATGTCGCGCGTGCATATACAATCTTTGCAACTTTTGTTGATCCAACAAACGTAATCGCTTGAATTCCGGGATGATCGCACAATGTTTCAACCGTTGCTTGTCCGCCGTGAACAATATTGAAAACTCCATCTGGCAGTCCGGCTTCTTTTAACAATTCTGCAATGCGGCACGCACTTAATGGAACAACTTCGGATGGTTTTAATATCATCGTGTTTCCAAGTACCAGTGCGTTGGGAATGGTCCAGTTTGGAACCATTGCCGGAAAATTAAATGGTGTAATACACGCAACGACTCCTACCGGAAATCTATCTATACGGCATTCAACACCTTTGCTCACTTCCAAAATTTCTCCGTAACTTAATTGTGGCATTGAACAGGCAAACTCAGTTATTTCGATGCTCTTATCAACTTCCGCCATTGCCTCACTCAAGATTTTTCCATTTTCTTTATGAATAAGTTCCGCAAGTTCCTGCGAATGTTTTTCCAACAACATTCTGTAACGGAAAAAAACCTGTGTGCGTTCTTTCGTTGTAAGCGACGACCAAGCAGGGAATGCTTTCTCTGCTGCTTTCACCGCCTCGTCAACTTCTTTCATTCCGGAAAGCGGAACAGTGGAAATTATTTCACCTGTCGATGGATTTTCAACGGGAAGTGTTTTTTGTTCGTATGCCGGCTTCCATACGCCGCTGATATAGTTATGAAGTGTTTCTGTTGACATAGGTGTTGTCCTTGATTATTGCACTTGAAATAAGAAACGTATTTTCAAAAAAGTAGTGAGGGAAACAATGAGATGCAACTTTTCTTGCTGATTATTTATGTCTCACTCATCCTTCTGTCACTCTGTATGGTTTGTCAGTAGAAATGAGAATCAGATTTAATAGAGTGAAGGGAAAAAAGGTGTTGAATAATATAATTATCGGCGCCAAGCCACATGTTATGGCGTAAGACCGTCATTTCTGATTTTGAAGTAATAAAATGAAGGGAGTTAAAGCGTTATCGGTATTTTCGCGCAATGCTTTCAGCACCTGGTAGCCATCCATTTTCAGCATAATAATATCGCAAAGGATGAGATCAGGAAAAATTTCCAGTGCCGTATTACAACAATTGTAATTTGTTTTGCAATTCCATTTCTATTTAATATATTATAACCCATATGAAATTAACCAGAACTATACCCAAAATTGTTATTCGCTACATAGCGTTGTTTGCTTACATTGCCACGTTGGTTTTTGGCAATGGAATACACATTCATTCTGCTCTCACGCTTCACGACAAAATAACCGTGCATGTCCATGAGGCGACATCAAACGATCAACCTGATCACGTATCTTTTCACCATTTTGAAGGTCATCATCATTTTGTAGCCACAGTGTATTTGACAGCAACTCAAACTCGGATCAATACAATTCAGTGTTCGTTTGCTAAACAACTCTCTCCAGAGTCAATCTTTGTTACTACGGTTTTTTTACTATATCATCAATCTCTCCCTCAACAACATTTTGATAGCCGTCAGTATGCACCGCTCGACGGCACATCATTTCATTCTTCAGGATCAGATCCTCCTTTTTCACATCTTTCCTAATCTTTAGGGCAGTTCTAAAAATTCATTATTTCACCGCCAAGTCGCAAAGGCGCAAAGAAAACAACTATTAAAACATAATAAAATCAATACTTTGCGACTTCGCGTTTTTGCGAGAAATTTTTTTTTCAATTTATAGAACCGTCCTTTATTGAAAGATTTTTCCCAATAATATTCCAGAACGAATAGTTATCGTTCATTCGTTTTACTTGTTTTTAAGAATTTACGTATGTCACGAACATTTGTGCAATTATTTATTGCAGTTGATAAACTTACTGTGTATTCCAGAGCAGAAGATATCCCCTCGGAACCAGAACAAACCGGCAGTGAACAACAGATTAGTTTTCTTAAAAAACAACAGTGGAACATTGATTTTCGAACGGAACCAGTTCACATAATAAGTTGTGTTTTACAAAACAGCAAAGAATACTAAGTCCAAAGGAATACCATCCTTAATGAACATTTCTAAAAATCTTTTTTAAAAATTATGCTTAATAAAATCATTTATTTTTCCATAAAGAACAAACTCATCATCGGAATATTTACGCTATTCCTTATCGGTTACGGAAGTTTTGAACTCACCAAACTTCCCATTGATGCTGTTCCCGATATTACCGATAATCAAGTGCAAGTGATAACAATTACTCCTGCTTTAGGTGCGCCCGATGTGGAACGACTCATTACATTCCCCATTGAGCAAGTGAACAGCAGTATTCCAGGATTGAAAGAAATAAGAAGTTTTTCCCGTTTCGGGTTGTCAGTAGTAACGATTGTGTTCAACGATGATGTGGATGTGTATTGGGCAAGGCAGCAAGTTACCGAACGTCTTCAAGAAGCACAGGATCAAATCCCAAAAGGTTTTGGTACACCTAAGCTTGCACCTGTTACAACGGGTTTGGGGGAAATATATCAATATACCATCAGACCCAAGAAAGGTTACGAATCTAAATATTCCGCAATGGACTTACGTACTATTCAGGATTGGATTGTGCGAAGGCAATTGCTCGGTGTGAAAGGTGTTGCCGATGTAAGCAGTTTTGGCGGTTATCTGAAGCAGTATGAAATTGCTGTTGATCCTTCAAAGTTGAATGCGAACAATATTACGATTAACGATGTGTTCACTTCGCTTGAAAACAATAATCAAAACACCGGCGGTGCATACATTGAAAAAGGTCCAACAGTTTTATTTATTCGCAGCGAAGGCCTGGTAGGTAGTATAGAAGATATTCAAAACATCGTGGTAAAAAATCTCGATAACGGCTCGCCACTGTTAATTCGCGATGTTGCAGATGTCGGTTTAGGCAGTGCCACCCGATACGGAGCGATGACGTATAACGGAAAATACGAAGTATCAGGAGCGGTAGTAATGATGCTCAAAGGCGCAAACAGCAATGAAGTGATAAGGAATATCAAAGAGCGAATCTCGAAAATTCAAAAGACGTTACCGGTAGGAGTGATCATTGACCCATTCCTTGACAGGACTAAAATGGTGAACAATTCCATCAGCACTGTTTCCAAAAATTTATTAGAAGGTGCATTGATTGTCGTGTTTGTGTTGGTGTTGTTTTTAGGAAATCTTCGTGCCGGATTCTTAGTTGCATCGGTAATTCCCTTGTCAATGTTATTCGCTGTAATCATGATGAATGTGTTTGGTGTTAGTGGAAACCTGATGAGTTTGGGCGCATTGGATTTCGGTTTGATTGTGGACGGTGCAGTAATTATTGTGGAAGCCGTGATGCACCGCCTCACACACAGCAAACATTTCAACACAATCAATACATTAAGTCAGGAAGAAATGAACGAAGAAGTACATCATTCTGCAAGCCGTATGATGAACAGTGCCGTATTCGGACAAATAATTATTCTCATTGTGTATTTACCAATTTTCACTTTGGAAGGTATTGAAGGGAAAATGTTTTTGCCAATGGCACAAACGGTTGCTTTCGCATTGTTCGGTGCATTCATACTTTCACTCACCTATATACCTATGATGAGTGCATTATTTCTGAGCAAAAAGATTTCTCATAAAAAAACCTTTTCTGATAGAATGATGGAACGCTTGGAACGGATTTATCAGCACACGCTTGATAAAGTTTTGAATTATCCGAAAACAATTATCGCGTCGGCAATCGGAATGTTTGCGATTGCAGTGTTTGTTCTTCTACAATTAGGAGGTGAGTTTATTCCAACCTTACCCGAAGGCGATTTTGCGGTGGAAACTCGGGTATTGCCCGGTAGTAATCTAAACACATCCATCAAAGCGGTCTCAATTGGCTCAAGAATTATTTTGGAAAAATTTCCGGAAGTGGAAAAAATTATTGGCAAAACAGGCAGCAGCGAAATCCCCACCGACCCCATGCCTATTGATGCTACAGATATGATGATTATTCTCAAAGACAAAAGCGAATGGACTTCTGCCACAACATACGAAGAACTGGAAGCAAAAATGAGCAAGGAATTGGAAGCCGTTCCGGGTGTAACATTCGGTTTTCAATATCCCGTAGCCATGCGCTTTAATGAATTAATTTCCGGTGCCAGACAGGATGTTGTTTGTAAAATTTTTGGTGACGACTTGGATACACTATCTCACTACGCTAAAAAATTAGGAGACATCTGCAATACCGTTGAGGGTGGCAGTGGTTTATATGTGGAAGCGGTAACAGGTATGCCGCAAATTGTGATACAATATAACCGTTCAATCATTGCACAATATGGTTTAAATATCAGCGACATCAACAAAGTGGTGAACACTGCATTTGCAGGGCAAAGCAGCGGGCTTGTTTACGAAGGCGAAAAGCGTTTTGATTTGGTAGTGCGTTTAAGTGGCGAAAAGCGAAAAGATTTACAGGATGTGCAAAATCTTTTAATCCCAACCCCGCGAGGCACACAAATTCCATTGAATGCAGTTGCAAAAGTTGAAATCATTGAAGGGCCCAATCAAATTCAAAGAGAAGATGCACAGCGGAGGATCATCGTCGGATTTAATGTACGTGGCAGAGATATTCAAAGTATGGTAAAAGAATTGCAGCAAAAAGTTGATCAACAAATAAAACTGCCGCCCGGCTATTACGTTACGTACGGAGGAGCATTTGAAAATCTGGAAGCAGCACAAAAACGGTTGAGCATTGCGATTCCCCTCTCTCTCTCTCTTATTTTCTTGATGTTGTATTTCGCATTCAATTCAGTGAAATATGGTCTATTAATTTATTCCGCAATTCCGCTCTCTGCAATCGGAGGGATACTCGCATTGGCTGTTCGCGGAATACCGTTCAGCATTTCCGCAGGTGTTGGCTTCATTGCATTGTTCGGTGTGGCAGTATTAAACGGAATTGTATTGGTAGCAGAATTTAATCGTTTGAAAAGTGAAGGAATGGACGACCTAAAACGAATTGTTATTCAGGGAACAAAAATCCGTTTACGACCAGTATTAATGACTGCGTTAGTTGCATCACTTGGATTTTTACCAATGGCACTCAGCACAGGCGAAGGTGCAGAAGTGCAAAGACCATTGGCAACCGTCGTTATCGGGGGTTTATTGATTGCAACATTTCTCACCTTATTTGTTTTACCAATACTGTATATCATGTTTGAGAAAGGAATTTCTTTAAGAATCAAAGAGGTAAAACTTTCAGCAGGCGTGATAATTTTCAGTGCAGCATTTTTATCCACAAACAATGCAACAGCCCAAACCCCGATATCACTGCAAGCAGCGATTGATACTGCATTAAAGAATAATCTTTCGTTGCAAAGCGAGAAGAGCACAGCAGACTATCTGCAAACGATAAAAAGCACAGCATGGGATATTCCCCAAACTACAATTACCGGAGAATACGGGCGCATGAACAGTTCATATAACGATAACAAGTTCACTATTTCACAAAGCATTAAATTTCCAACCGTGTATGCACAGCGGCATTCATTGTTCGATGAAGAATGGAAAAGCGGGATGTTGAATATTTCAGTAAAAGAAAATGAACTGAAGAAACAGGTAACACAAGTGTATTACGACTTGCTGTATTTACAGCAGAAACAAAAATTGTTGCAGCACACCGACAGCATCTTTGCAACCTTTCTTCAAAATATAGAATTGCGTTTCAGCAAAGGCGAAAGCAACATTCTAGAAAAGACAACTGCAGAAACACAGCGTGGGCAAGTAAGTCAACAACTCACAAAATTAAGACAAGATTATTCCATCCTTCAATTGCAATTCAAACTTTTGCTCAATACAACAATTGATTTTATTCTGGCAGAGAATAATTTCAAACTTACATTTTCTGTTTTTACAGATACAGCGATTATCGAACGTCATCCATATATCAAACAACTGCAACAAGATAATCTTATTAGTTCGGAAAAAATTTCATTAGAGAGATCAAAACTATTGCCTGATTTATTTATTTCGTACAGCACTATGAGCATACAAGGTTTTGGCGCTGATGAAAAATTCTATACTTCGTCAAACCGTTTCCAGTCCATACAATTTGGAATTGGTATTCCGTTGTTTTTTTGGGGGCAAAACTCAAATATTGATGCAATGAAAATCAATGTACAAACTTCACAGAATAATTATTTGCTCGGATTGCAGACAATGAAAACGCAGTATCAGCAGACAATTCAGCATTACAATAAAAATTTGCAGACAGTGAATTATTATGAAGGCACCGCTAATAACAATGCCGACATAATAATTAAAACCGCCAACCTGCAATTTCAAAATGGCACCATCAATTATTTAGAATGGGTGTTACTCACCAACAACGCTGTCAGCATTCAAAGCGAGTATATTGATGCGGTAAACAATCTTAACCAAAGCATTATAGATCTCAATTCATTCACTAACAAATAACATCATCATACAATGAAAAATATAATCTTCATATCAATTCTGTTTTCCACACTCACATCTTGCAACAGCAATCAGAAAACAGAAAACAAAACCGAAACAACCATAAACGAAAACATCGTGCAGATGACTGATGCACAATTAAAGAATGCGGATATCGGTACAGGAAAAATTGAAAACAAGAGTATCTCGTCCGTTTTAAAGTTGCACGGAACCATAGATGTTCCACCTAAAGATATTGTAAGCATTAGTTTTCCATTAGGCGGATATTTAAAATTAACCGATCTGCTTCCCGGGAGGCAAGTTAGAAAAGGTGAAATCATAGCCGTAATGGAAGACCCGCAAATCATACAGTTGCAGCAGGATTATTTAACTGCAAAAATAAAACTTGTTTTTATGGAGCAGGAGTATAACCGGCAGAAAGAATTAAATCAAAGCAAAGCAAGCAGTGATAAATTATTTCAGCAAGCGCAAGCTGATTATATGAGCCAGAAAATTCTTGTCAATGCATTATTTCAAAAATTACAATTGATAGGTATTAATCCGGCTAACCTGAATGAGAACAACGTTTCACGAAGCGTAAATATTTATTCACCAATTGATGGGTTTATATCAGAGGTAAATGTCAACATTGGCAAATATGTAAACCCTTCTGATGTTTTGTTTGAAATTGTGAACCCTTCAGATATAGATATTGTGCTGAATGTTTTTGAAAAAGACATCAATCGGTTATCACTCGGGCAAAAAGTTATTGCTTACACCAACATCAACCCTGAAAAAAAATATCCGACCAAAATATTTTTAATAGGTAAAGAACTCTCGCAGGACAGGAACGTTGAAGTTCGTTGCCATCTTGAGCGCTACGACAAAACACTCATCCCCGGTATGTTTATGAATGCCGAAATAGAAGTGCAAACAAATAATGCATGGGTGTTGCCGGCAGATGCAGTAGTAAGTTTTGAAAACAAACAATATATTTTCATAGCAAAAACTAAAAACGAATTTGAAATGCTCGAAATAAAAACAGGTACCACTGAAAATGAATTTACCGAAATCATTTTAGCAGATGCAGCAACTTTGCAACATACTGTTTTTGTGACCAAAGGTGCATATTCACTATTAATGAAAATGAAAAATACTTCCGACGAATGATCACAAACATCACCTTAATGAGAATAAACACAGCCACACTCATGGCGCCGTTGATCCGTCGATTTCAACATCGGCAAAAAGAATATGGACAATCAAAAAAAAACCTAAAAATTAACAAGTACCATTTGGCACTATTGTAAATAGTTGAACCTTAAAAAGTCTTGATTCGAGGAGATGTCAGACACCTTCTTAATAAATTTCTCCAAAAATATAAAGTGTTCATACTGTTTATCAACAAGGTGTCTGACATCTTTTACTTTTTAAGGGACGACTAAATAGTTGTATGTTAAAGATCCACACTTCCTGAATAAGGGAGTGTGGATCTTTTTTGTAATGGTGATTGAGTAACAATTTTTACTCGAAATTAATTATTAATTTCGATTTGAATTTCATAAAATCATAGTATATTTAGACGCTTGTATTCACAGTAGACTCATACACTTATTTAAAAGGATCAGTTGCCATGAGCCAGACAACACAACCAACCAACACAGGTGCGTTAGCAACCTTAGTAACAGTTTTTTTCTTTTGGGGATTTATAGCTGCTTCAAACGGAATTTTTATTCCGTTTTGTAAAAAATATTTTAGTCTTTCGCAGTTTCAATCACAGTTGATTGATACGGCATTCTACGGCGCGTATTACATCGGATCATATTTACTTTTTCTCAGTACTGCACTGACCAAGATTGATATTCTGAACAAGATTGGTTACAAAAAAGGAATTGTTGCCGGATTATTTGTTTCTATTGCCGGTGCGATGTTGATGATTCCTGCTTCAGGCTCCGGTTCATTCTATTTTATTCTCGGCGCATTTTTTGTTATTGCACTCGGATTTTCTCTTCAACAAACAGCGGCGCAGCCATTTGCAATTTCACTTGGCGATCCTTCAACCGGTTCACATCGCTTAAATATGGGCGGCAGTGTCAACTCGTTCGGAACTACTGTTGGTCCACTGATTGTGAGCATTGCATTGTTTGGTTCAATTCAAGCCGGTGCGGCGGCAGATGCAGATATTAGTCAAATTAAAACTTTGTACATGATTGTTGGCGGAGTATTCTTGTTTGCGGCGCTCATTTTTATTTTCTCGCGAAAACTTCCCGTTTCAAGTTTCGAAGAACATGTAGAAGCAAGTCCGAAGGCATTGACAAGTCTTACATTGCTAACGGCAGCATTACTTGGCATTGCACTGCTCGGACAAACTTCCATTCCGCTTACTAAATTAGAATTATCATGTATTGCATTGTGCGTTGTGTTTTTGATTCTTTTCGTTTCCTATCACCGCGCAAGCAAAAATGGTGAAGGGTGGGGTGCAATGAAATATCCCCAGCTCATCTTGGGCATGCTCGGAATTTTTATATACGTCGGTGTCGAAGTTACGATTCAAAGTAATTTAGGTGCGTTGTTGAAAACACCGGACTTCGGCAGTATTCATGAAGCGCATATCTCAAAATATATTTCATTGTATTGGGGCAGTTTAATGATTGGTCGCTGGACTGCCGCAATTTCAGTCTTCAATTTGAAAAAAACAATGAAGCAAGTGATGACGCTTGTTGTTCCAATTGCTGCGTTCGCAATTATTATTCTCGTGAACATGGGACGCGGAAATGATATGAGCGATTTGTACACGTATGTTGTATGTATTGCAATTTTAATTGCAGGAATATTTTACGGACAAGATAAACCAATTAAAACATTACTCACCTTGTCAGTGCTGGCGGCTGTTGCGATGACAATTGGAATGTTATTTACCGGCGGTGTTGCAACATACGCATTGTTATCAGGTGGTTTGTTCTGCTCGGTGATGTGGCCATGTATTTTCTCGCTCGGTGTTGCCGGTTTGGGAAAATATACTTCGGAAGGTTCTGCGTTTCTTATTATGATGATTTTGGGCGGTGCAATTATTCCGCCGTTCCAAGGTGCGCTTGCTGATACTTCAGTTGGTATTCACATGTCGTACATTGTTGCTGTTGTGTGCTTCTTGCTTCTTGCAGGGCTGGCAATGAAAATGAAGAGTGTATTGCAATCGCAAGGATTAGATTTTGATAATCAAATTGCAGGCGGACATTAAAAAATAATATAGTCGTCCCTTAAAAAGTATAAACCTCCAAAGGAGCACTTCGTGCCTTCGAGGGTTGTTATCTCAGATTGCTTATTTTTTTCAATGTTGTTGACTTTTGAATGAGCGAAGCCATCACTTTGTGAAATGTAACCCTCGAAGGTGGCAAAGTCCCGAAGGGATGGTGGCGAAGCCATCCCTTCGGGACTTCGCCACCATCCCTTCGGGAGTTGAATGAAAAAATGACTTTTTAAGACTCGATTAAATAATTGTTTTCCTACGCATTGCAATACAACAATTCTACTTTTCTTCTTGACAAAGCGATCGCTTCTCTGTATTATTGCAACAACAAATAGGTGTAATGTTGTTCTGTAGCGGGTAAC
>CAYHZL010000061.1:0-17418 GCA_964361075.1 uncultured Chitinophagaceae bacterium | reverse complement strand
TAACCGTTCGTTCTTGTGGGGATTGATGACAATCTATGAACAAAGCGGAAATAAGACTGAACTTCGTAACACCGTGGCGGCACTTCTTACAAGTGTTGTGCGTGCGTCAAAAATAAATTATTATAACGAAGCGACATGCAGAATTAAACTTGCGCAGTATGCAATGGAAGATGGAAAGTATAATTCTGTAATTGAAGAATGTGAAAAAATTATTGCGCTTAAAAAATATCAGACAACAATTACGAAATCATACACTAAAAAAATTTCGTTAGCAGAAGAATTGCTCCGTGATGCAACAATGAAACGTGTTCAACAGTAACCATGATTCAGCCAAAGTATAAAAAAAAATTAGACGACCTGCTTACCGTGTGTAAAAAAAATCTTCGTTCGGTAGATGAAGATTTAATTACACGTGCATTTGAACTGAGTTTGGAAGCACACAAACATGATATTCGTGTTTCGGGTGAACCATTTTTTTATCATCCGTATGAAGTTGCGATGGTGGTTGCAAAAGAAATTGCAATAGATGATGTGTCCGTTGCGTGCGCCTTGCTTCATGATGTAGCAGAAGATACCGAATTCGGCATCAAAGATATTCGTCAGGAATTTGGCGATACGATTGCTGACATCGTAGATGGTGCAACTAAAATTACCGATATTTTTCGCAGCCACGAAATAACGCAGGCTGAAAATTACCGCAAGCTGCTGCTTTCTATGGTCAACGACATTCGCGTGATGATTATTAAATTCGCGGATCGTCTTCACAACATGCGCACGCTCGAATATCTTCCCGTTGAACGACAGCAGCGTATTGCCAAAGAGACACTCGATATCTACGCGCCGTTCGCTCACCGTTTCGGTCTTGCAAAAATAAAATGGGAATTGGAAGATCAAGCTTTTAAATATTTGTTCAGAAAAGAGTATGAAGATATTGCTCATGCAATTAACGCGAAACGCCGCGAGCGCGAACATTACATTCGTAAATTTATTGTACCGATTGAAACTCGGTTGCGCAAAGAACAAATAAAATTTGAAGTTGAAGGTCGCCCGAAACATTTGTACAGCATTTACAATAAGATGGTGAATCGAAGCAAACCGCTCGATGAAATTTATGATATGTTTGCCGTCCGCATTATTTTGCACACCGAAGAGAATAATGATTGTTTTACTGTCTACGGAATTGTTTCAGAAATTTATAAACCAATTCCTGAACGATTTAAAAATTATATTTCCATTCCGAAAAAAAATGGTTACCAATCCCTTCATACCACCGTTGTTGGACCGGAAGGAAAAATGGTTGAAGTACAAATCCGAACGCGCACGATGCACGAAGTAGCAGAGCGTGGTGTTGCGGCACACTGGCTTTACAAAGAAAATAATTCTGCAACATCGTTTGATAAAGAACTTGAAAGCTGGGTGAATTGGGTACGTGAAATATTTGAACAACACAGCGATGATGAAACTCCAAAAGAGTTGATGGAAAGTTTTAAACTGAATCTGTATCAAGACGAAATTTATGTCTTTACACCAAAAGGTGATTTGAGAATCCTTCCGAAGGGTGCAACGCCTGTTGATTTTGCATTCGATATTCATTCAAACATTGGTGAACATATTATCGGTGCAAAAGTAAACGGCAGAATTGTTACGTTAAATACTGTATTGCACAGCGGCGATCAAATAGAAATTATTACATCAAAAAAACAAACGCCAAACAGTGATTGGGAAAAATTTGTTGTTACGCATAAAGCGAAATCGCACATTCGCCGTTGGGTAAAAGAGGAGTCACGGAAAAAGAGTGACGAAGGAAAGGAAATTTGGGAGAAGAAAATTAAGAAAGCAAAAATTCATATTAACGATGATGAACTGACACAATTCGTTCATCAACATAAAATGGATAATGCGCAAACATTGTATCTTGCAATTGGCAATCAGGAAATTAATCCGGACGAGATGATTGATTTGCTGACACACGTTGCAAAAGAGACGGAAGTTGAAAGTAAAGATGTAAAAGACGATGCATCGTTGTTTGATAAATTTGTGCAAAGCGCGAGAAGTATTACAAGCGGCATTTCGCTTTTTGGTTCGGAAGCAAACTTCATGCACAACTACGCGAAGTGTTGCAATCCGATTCCCGGCGATGACATTGTAGGATTTGTTACGACAGGCGAAGGAATTAAAATTCATAGAAAGAATTGTCGGAACATCATATCAATGCGCGTTAATGGGGAGGCAAGGATTGTAGAAGTTTCGTGGCCAAAAGCTGAAGAAGCAGATTTTATTTCCGGTGTAAAAATATCAGGACATGATCGCAGCGGATTATTAAATGATGTTACGCAGACAATTTCAACGTACAACAACACAAATATTCGCAGTGTAAATATTAATACAAAAGACGGATTGTTTGATGGACAATTTATTATCTATGTTAAAAACATCACTCACTTAAATGCAATCATAGAAAAAATTCGCCGGACAAAAGGCGTAACGAAAGTTGAGCGTTTTGAAGAATCATAACGAAGGAAGAGTATTAGCAATTGATTACGGAAGTGTTCGTATCGGTATTGCAATGAGTGATCCTTTGCGTATCATTGCGCAGGGGTTCGGCACTATACACAATTCGCCGAACGCAATTGAAACTATTATTTTTATCGTTCAAGAAAAAGAAGTGAGTCTCATCGTTGTTGGTTTGCCGCTGACATTAAAAGGCGAAAAGGGAATGAAATCTGATGAGGTAGATATATTCATCAAACAGTTGCGCGCTAAAACTTCTGTTGAAGTTGTACAGTGGGACGAGCGTTTTACTTCAAGAATGGCACAGCAATCAATTCTTGCTATGGGTACGAAAAAAAAGAAACGGCAAACAAATAAAGGTAAAGTTGATGAAGTTGCTGCAACAATTTTGCTGCAAAGTTTTTTAGATCAGACAGTACGGTAGTGCAAATGATTTCAAAATTACAAGATTTCAGAATTGCAAAATTGTCGTTACACGAAATATATCTTTTCGTGAAGATGCAGTTACATCAATTTGTACTGTGGGCACGAAAACATACATTGAAAACAATTGTGTACGCTTTTTTTGCAATTGCCACGTTGCAATATCTTGTATTGCCAAACAATAGTCTGCAAGCGCTGAAAAAAGAAAATCCGAATAGAACGGCATTGATGAAGCAGCGAATCCGTGAAGCGGATGCAGAACATAAACCTTTTTCAATTTCGCAAAAATGGGTTCCACTCTACAACATCTCTCCGCATCTTATCCACGCTGTTATTGTTTCTGAAGATGGAACATTCTATGAACACGGAGGCGTGGATTGGTATGAACTCGAAGAATCAATTGAAAAAAATCTCGAAAAAGGAAAAGCAGCGCGTGGCGGCAGTACTATTTCGCAACAGCTTGCCAAAAATTTATATCTTTCAACATCAAAAGATCCACTACGTAAATTGAAAGAACTTGTTATTACATTACGAATGGAACGACAACTTTCAAAAAAAAGAATTTTAGAAATTTATTTAAACATCATAGAGTTGGGAAATGGTGTTTTTGGAATTGAAGCCGCATCGAGAAAATATTTTGGAAAGTCTGCTGCAAATTTAACACGGCAAGAAGCTGCGCAATTGGCGGCGGTAATTCCCAGCCCGTTGAAACATCAGCCGAATGTGCTTTCCAAATATGTCGCTCGTCGTTCGTCAATTATTTTAGAACGAATGTCCGCGCGTGGGTATTGAACGAAACTTGGAAATGAAAATATCAGATATAAAGCTTCTTATTGAAGAAGGCGAAGGATTCGAACTGGAATTCAAACGCAAAGTTTCTTCGCCAGAAAAAATTGCGCGGACGTTAAGCGCCTTTGCCAATACACGCGGCGGAATTATGTTGTTCGGTGTTGATGATGATGGTAGTATCGTTGGTGTTGAAAGTGAAAAGTCTGAACTCGATTTTATTCACCAAGCAAGTGAATTGTGTTGTGTGCCGCCGGTAGAATTTACGATTGAAATCATTCCGCATAATTGGAAAGATGTTATCGCTGTTGCAGTTGAAGAAAGCGATGACAAACCACATGCCGTTGTTGACGAGAAAGATGAAGAACAAAAAGTTTTTATTCGCGTGAATGATAATACTGTGCTTGCCAGCAAAGAAGTGATAAAAGTACTACGCGATGAACGCCGAGACAAACCACCATTGACAGTAATAATCGGCGACAACGAGAAACAGTTGTTTGGATATTTTGAATCTAATAATCGCATTACTGTTGATGAGTTTGCACAACTTGTTAATATATCACACCGACGTGCATCGAGAATTTTAACAACACTTGTCCGTGCAGGCGTAATCCGTATTCATACTATTGAAAAGAGCGATTACTTCACGCTTGCATCAAATGAAGAAATCATTCAGAAAGAATCCGCACGAAATCGTACAACACAATTCCATACGCAACGGCGACATTAAGCGACTGTTTGTATCCGAACATTGGAATTTCTATCGCCATATCCGCTTGCTGAATTATTTCTTTTGATACTCCGGTAATTTCATTTCCAACAACAAGACACAACGGAAAATCTTTTTTCTCTGTCGTAAAATATGGTTTACTCTGCGTGGTTAATTCCAACACACAAATTTTTATTTTTTGTCCTTTCAAGATTGCAATTGCATCGAGCGGATTTTTGTAATATTCCCACGGAACAGTTTGTGTTGCACCGAGCGCTGTTTTATCAATTTCTTTTCGCGGCGGATGTGGAGTGAATCCTGTCAGAAAAAGTTTGCTAATCATTGCGCCATCCGATGAGCGAAACATTGAACCAACATTGTAGAGGCTGCGAATATTATCTGCCATGGCATAGAGAGGAAGGCGTTTTATTGTATCAATTTCTTCAAGTTTTATTCTGCTTTCAGCAATTTCGTCGTGTGTAAGTTTTCGCATTAGTCAAAGTAAAGTTCGAATTAGTTCTCACTGAAATACTTTTTGCGCGTCATTGCGAGGTGTTTTTTGCCGAAGCAATCTTAAAAATTTGAAGAAAATATTACTTCGCTCATTAAAAACACTCGCTCGCAATGACTTTTTCAGCGAGAACTAATTAAAAATTACGAATTAGAGTTTGAAGGGCAATCAAACCGGTTTTTTTCGCGTTTGTTTTATGAGTCTAAAATAAGTATATTTATTCAAATTCTTATAGAATAATTGTATTGAAAAAAATTATTATTGCGATTGATGGTCCGGCAGCATCCGGAAAAAGTACAACTGCAAAACGCGTTGCATCTGTTCTCGGATATCTTCACATAGATACCGGCGCGATGTATCGTGCGATAGCGTTGAAAGTTCTTCGGCATAAGATTGAACCTTCAGATAGTTCTTCGATTGCGGCGTTGGCAAGTTCCACTTCAGTTCAATTACAATTACACAACGGTAATGTCGATGTGTTGTTGGATGGCATATTGGTGAACGAAGAAATTCGGTCGCCTGAAGTTACGAATATTGTCAGTGCAGTAAGCGCCGTCTCTCGTGTGCGCGAACTGATGGTGAACGAACAACGCGCGATGGGAAAAAATGGCGGCATTGTTTTGGAAGGAAGAGATATCGGCACAGTAGTGTTTCCAAGCGCCGAATTGAAAATTTTTATGATTGCTGATGCACGAGAGCGCGCGGTTCGTCGTCAGAAAGAAATGCAGGGCAAAGGCGTAGCTGTTGATCTGGATAATTTGAAAAATGAAATTGCGGAGCGCGATCGCATTGATTCAACACGCGAAGCAAGTCCCTTGAAAAAAGCTGATGATGCAGTTGTATTAGATACGACACATCTTTCCATTGATGAGCAAGTACAATTTATTGTCGCTCGTGCAAAAGAAAAAATAGAATGATCGTTACCGTTGATAAAAATTCCGGATTTTGCTGGGGCGTTGTTCGCACAGTTGATATTGCGGAACAGGAATTGAACGATTCGAAAAAACTATATTCGCTCGGCGAGATTATTCATAATCCTGTCGAGATTGAACGACTCGAAGCAAAAGGTTTGCAAACAATTCGTCACGCTGATTTGGAAAACATCAAAGATGCGAAAGTATTAATTCGTGCGCATGGTGAGCCGCCGGAAACATATCGAAAAGCAAAAGAGCTTGGTATTGAACTGATTGATGCAACGTGTCCGGTGGTAACCAAAGTGCAGGAACGTATTCGGAAATTTTACGACAAAGGTTTTCAAGTCGTCATTTTCGGAAAAAAAGATCATGCAGAAGTTATTGGTCTTGTCGGGCACACGAATAATACGGCAATTGTAATTAAATCTATTGCCGAACTTGATGCACTCGATTTCACAAAAAATACCGTGTTGTTTTCGCAAACAACAATGGACAAAGAAACATTTTACAAAATCCGTGATGCAATAAAAGCGCGGATTAATGCCGAGTTTGAAGTAGGCACATTTGAAGAAATGGCAATTGATTTTCACGCGAAGGATACTATTTGCGGACAAGTATCCGGTCGCGATAAAAAACTTCGTGAATTTTCCCGCAGCAACGATGTGATGATTTTTGTTGCAGGGAAAATGAGCTCCAACGGCAAAGTGCTTTTTGAAATTGCAAAATCTGAAAACCCAAAAACATTTTTTATTGAAGATGAATCGGAATTGCAAACGGAATGGTTTGATGGCGCTCAGACTGTCGGTATTAGCGGAGCGACATCAACACCGCAATGGTTAATGGAACGGATACAAAAATCAATCGAAATACAAAGTTTCGCAATGGCGAAATAAATTATCTCCGCAGCAAGCTGCGGAGTATTTGTCATGCCAACGTACGCTGGCATCCATCTTGTAGATTCCGGCTTTCACCGGAATGACGACGCGAGCGTCGGGGTATTCAACCCAATAGAGAAATAAAAATTTAAAGTCATCGTAATTCACTAAATCAATCACTAACGATCAACGATAATTATTTGCTCTGTACAATGAATCTGATGGCTGTTCACATTGCACTGCAGTAGTTATTAATTCCGCGAATACGGAATGCAAGGAGTTGTAATGTCACATAATGAACACGTAGCTGATGCCTTTGTCGAAGAAAAATTATATTCGGACGAAGAGTTCAAACAGCTTGCCGCGATGTACGAAGCTACTCTCGGAAAAATTACACAAAATGAAATTGTCAAAGGCAAAATCGTACATATCGGCGACAATGAAGTGTCGTTGGATATCGGTTTTAAATCTGAAGGGACAGTTTCAGTTAACGAATTCACAAATCTCGATGAATTAAAAATCGGCGATGAAGTTGAAGTCTATTTGGAAAGCATCGAAGATAAAGATGGACAGCTTGTTCTTTCACGCAAGCGTGCAGATTTTATGCGTGTGTGGGAACGAGTTACGCGTGCACACACCACCGGCGAAGTGTTGCGCGGACGTTGTATGCGCAGAATTAAAGGCGGCATTGTCGTGGATATGTACGGCATTGATGCGTTCCTTCCGGGTTCGCAAATTGACGTAAAACCTGTTCGCGATTTCGATGCACTCATCGGAAAAGAAATGGATTTCCGTGTCGTAAAAATTAATCATCCGTCAGAAAATATTGTTGTCAGCCACAAGGTGCTTGTTGAAGAATCAATGGCTGATCAACGCAAAGGTATTCTCACCGGATTAGAAAAAGGACAAATTCTCGAAGGATCTGTAAAAGCTATTGCCGATTTCGGTGTGTTCATCGATCTTGGCGGTGTTGATGGTCTTGTGCATATTACCGACCTTTCATGGGGTCGCGTCAATCATCCTTCAGAAGTTGTGAAGCTTGATCAAACAGTAAACGTTGTTGTGTTGGATTTTGACGAAGAGAAGAAACGTATTTCTCTCGGCATGAAACAATTGCTATCACATCCGTGGGAAAATATTCAAAGCAAATATCCTGTCGGAACAAAAGTCAGCGGCAAAGTTGTTTCGCTCACCGATTATGGTGCGTTCATCGAAATTGAAAAAGGCATCGAAGGTCTGATTCACATTTCAGAAATGAGCTGGACACAACATGTAAAACATCCGTCGCAAATGGTTTCGATGGGACAGGTGATAGAAGCTGTAATTCTTTCGCTGGATAAAGACAACAAGAAAATTTCTATCGGTATTAAACAACTTGAACCGGATCCGTGGTCAACATTGCTTGTAAAATATCCTGTGGATTCACGTCATACCGGAATTGTTCGCAACCTCACCAACTTTGGTGTGTTTGTTGAACTTGAGCAAGGTATTGATGGCTTGATTCACATTTCAGATTTGTCGTGGACAAAAAAGATTCGTCATCCCGGCGAGACTGTGAAAAAAGGCGATCCGATTGATGTTATCATTCTTGGTATTGATGTTGACCAACGTCGCATTTCACTCGGACATAAACAGCTTGTTGAAAATCCGTGGAAAGCATTTGGTTATGCATACAAGATCGGTACTGGTGTTGAAGGAAAGATTGTTCGCATTATTGAAAAGGGAGTAATTGTTGAATTGCCGATGGGCGTGGATGGCTTTGTGCCGCTTTCACAACTTTCGCAAACTTCAATTAAAAATATTGCTGATTCGTTCCAGATCGAAGATACACTGCCGATGACCGTCATCGAGTTTGATGGTGACAGTAAAAAAATTGTTCTTTCCGTCGTAGAATATTTGCGCGGTAAAGAACAAAAAGTTGTGGATGAATATGTTGAGAAACATAAACTTCCACCGATTACATTGAAAGATGTTGCACCAATTCCTCCGACTGAAGAGGAAAAGAGAGCTGCATCAGAAGTATTGTAATATTTTTTTACTTGCCACAGAGAGCGCAGAAGAATACTCTGTGAACTCTGTGGCATTATTTTATTCGTACGAATGAAAAAAGTTTCCTTCTACACATTAGGTTGTAAATTAAATTATGCCGAAACCGCGTCGCTTGAACGACAGTTTAAAGATCGCGGTTTCGATATAGTTTCATTTGGCGAACATGCCGATGTGTGCGTGGTGAATACATGCAGCGTTACTGAACGTGCAGACCGAGAAGCGCGGCAAATAGTCCGTCGTGCATTACGAACATCACCCGGTGCGTTCGTTACAATTGTTGGATGTTACGCACAGCTTTCGCCTGAAACAATCGCTTCGATTGACGGCGTTGATATGGTGCTTGGTGCGAGTGAAAAATTTCGCATGTTTGAATTTGCGAATCAATTCGAAAAAAACATTTCACCGCAAGTTCATGTTTCACCTATTCAACATGCAAATGATTTTGGTCCCGCATATTCCGGCGGTGTTGACGATCGTACCCGCGCATTTTTGAAAGTACAAGATGGCTGCGATTTCACTTGTTCGTTTTGCACTATTCCACTTGCACGTGGTGTAAGCAGAAGCCAGTCAATTTCTGCTTGCGTGAAACAAGCCGAAGAACTTGTCGAGTTAGGATATAAAGAAATAATTCTGACCGGTGTCAATGTCGGCGATTACGGTAAGAATGATGGAGAGTCGCTGCTTGAATTATTGAAAGCATTAGATTGTGTTGATGGTGTTGAACGCATACGCATCAGTTCTATTGAACCGAATTTATTGAATGATGAATTACTTGATTATTGGATTGCGTCGGAAAAATTTTGCAATCATTTTCACATTCCACTTCAAAGCGGCACAGACGAGATTCTTCGCACGATGCGTCGTCGCTATACAACGGAACAATATCGTGAACTGATTCAAAAAATTCGCGCACGTTCTTCCGATGCAGGAATAGGCGTTGACAGTATTGTCGGTTTTCCCGGTGAAACAGAAGAACTATTTGAACAGTCATTTAATTTTATTCAAGAATTACCGATTAGCTATCTTCATGTGTTCACTTATTCGGAACGCCCGAACACGCCTTCAATTACTCTAAAAGGAAGAATCGAACCACGCATTCGTTTTTCGCATAGCGAGCGGCTCCGTATGCTTGGTCAAAAGAAAAAAAATATCTTTTACCAATCTGCAATTGGAACGACGCACCGGGTACTTATTGAAGGAACAATTGAAAACGATATGCTAACCGGATATACAGAAAATTACATTCGAGTGAAAGTGCCGTATCAACCAATGATAGAAAATTCAGTCGCGCTTGTGAAGATAACGGAATTTAATGGTGAAGAATGTGTAGGTGTTCTGGAAAGACTTGAAGAAACTATTTCCGATAAAAAATTAATCTCAATTGAGGCGTAATGACTCTTGCTACTACTCGTATAACTGTTCTTTTTTTCAAACACTCTATGAGGGTAGCCATGAAATATCTTTTTGTTGTTGCTGTTCTTGCTTTTCCACTTGCTGCACAAAATTATTTGCGCCTACAGAATGATGTGCTTCAGTTGCAAAAACAACATTCGCTCGGTTCTTTCAATCTTCCTGAAAATAATGTCGGCGGAAGCAATAAAAAATCTGCGGGACTTGCCGTGTTGTATTCAATCCTAATTCCGGGAATGGGAGAGTGGTACGCCGGCGGCAGTATTGAAAGCGGAAAATATTCTTTGATATCGGAAAGCGCGTTGTGGCTAACGTACGGATCGTTTCAACAATACGGCACATGGCTGCGTGAAGATGCACGGCGATTTGCCGCTAACCATGCCGGAGCAATGACAGATGGCAAAGACGATCAGTTTTTTGTGAATGTCGGAAACTTTGCCAATACGTACGAATACAACGATAAAAAACTTCGAGATAGAGAGAAAGATGTAGTGTACGAAACGAACGGTTCCTATTATTGGAAGTGGGATGCTGATGAGAGCCGAGCGCATTTCAAAGGAATAAGAATTTCCAGCGAGAAAGTATTTAACAATTCGCGTTTTGTTATTGGCGCGTTGCTTATTAACAGAGTTATCAGTGCAGTAAACGCAGCGCGAATAGTGCGACAACATAATAAAAATATTGAAGATGGACTTGGTTCTTGGTGGCTTGAATCGTCATTTATTGGCGAGGCGCAACTGCCGGAGGGAATACAACTTAGCATTGTTCATAGATTCTAAGTTGAAGCATACAACGAAGCCCCGACAAAAAAATATCGGGGCTTTTTTCTATAAGACATGCGCAACATAAAATTACGTATCGAGTATGATGGAACTGATTTTGTCGGCTGGCAACGTCAAGCAATTGGACGAAGCGTGCAAGGCGATATTGAATCTGTACTCAACACGATTACCGGTGAAACGATAACGCTTGTCGGAGCAGGAAGAACCGATTCCGGTGTTCATGCGCGAGGACAAACTGCAAATTTCAAAACAATGTCGCAGCTTGGAACACACGAAATTATGCGCGCACTGAACGGATTGCTTGCCGACGATGTTGTGATTCATTCTGTTGATGAAGTTGATGAACAATTTTCTGCTCGCTACAGCGCAACAGAACGAATGTATCGCTATTACATTTCACGAACGCCGACTGCATTCGAACGAAAATATTGTTGGCAGCTTGGTTATTCTTTAGATGTATCTAAAATGAATGAAGCCTCGTCATTGCTTTTTTCGATAAAAAATTATCAATCGTTTTGTAAAGTAGAAGCCAATGTTGAACACTACCTCTGCGATGTGAAATGTGCCGAATGGAGTAATGAAACAGATTCAAAATTGATTTTTACAATACGCGCGAATAGATTTCTTCATGGAATGGTGAGAGCATTAGTTGGTACGCTCGTCAATGTAGGACGCGGATTTACTTCACAGAGAGAATTTCAAAACATTATACAGTCGCACGATAGAAGCAACGCCGGACAATCTGCACCGGCACATGGTTTATTTTTAGAAGAAGTGATTTATTGATTCTCGTACACAGATAAGGTAAATTTCATTATGATACAAAAAATAATTCACACACTTGTAGAAAAAAATAATCTTTCGCAGCAAGAAGCGTACGAAACAATGAACGCTATTATGTCGGGCAAGGTTTCGGAACCTCTGATTGCTTCTTTTCTCACAGCGCTCCGCATGAAAGGCGAGACAGCAGAGGAAATTGCCGGTTGTGCTTTAGCAATGCGCGAAAAAGCGGTGAAGATTTCTACAAAACATTCTACTGTGATTGATACGTGCGGCACCGGCGGCGATAATTCGCACACGTTTAATATTTCAACAGCCTCTGCGCTTGTTGCTGCTTCTTGTGGAGCCATTGTTGCGAAGCACGGCAATCGAGCAATTTCCAGTAAATCCGGAAGTGCCGATGTTTTAAAAGCGCTGGGTGTAAATATTGAAATTGATAAAGAAAAAGTTGAGCGCTGCCTCGATGAAATTGGCATTGCATTTTTATTTGCGCCTATGATGCATGGCGCGATGAAGTATGCCGCACCGGTCCGCAAAGAACTTGGCATGCGAACTGTTTTCAATTTGCTTGGTCCATTGACAAACCCTGCCGGTGCAAAGCGGCAATTACTTGGAGTTTTTCATTCTGAACTAACAGAAAAAATTGCACAGGTTCTTCTTAGTCTTGGCACAGAGCGCGCATTAGTTGTGCATGGTGCCGGCGGCTTGGACGAAATTTCTACAATCGGTGAAACACAAATAAGTGAAATTAGCAACGGAACCATTCGCACGTACTCGTTTCATTATTCATCATGCTCAATTGCAAATGCAAATTTAGAAGATTTAATGGGCAGTGATGCTGTGGTGAATGCCGCAATTATGGAACAAATTTTCAGCGGTATGAAAAGTCCATTCAGCGATATTACTGCTTTGAATGCCGGAGCTGCATTATATGTTGATGGCATTGCAAGTTCAATTCAGGATGGTGTTGTTATTGCGAGCGAAGCAATTGCAACAGGAAAAGCGCAAAAAAAATTACAGGAATTAATTGATTTTACAAATTGAAACTTCTGAGAAATTATGCAACATAAAAATCTGGGCAAAACTAATTTATCAGTTTCCGTTTTAGGATTTGGTTCGTTGGAAATTGGACGCAACTGGCCGTATTGGAGGAAAGAGCTTCAAGATTTTTCTCGTCCGGACGAAAAGGATGCTATTGATGTAGTGTACAAAGCACTCGATGCCGGTGTAAATTTTTTCGATACAGCGCCGGCTTATTTTCGCAGCGAAGAAATTCTCGGTAAGGCATTCAAAGGAATGCGTAAGGAAGTGTTGCTCGCAACAAAATGCGGCGAGTGGTTTGACGGTGAAAATTCTGTCTACGACTATTCTTATTCTGAAACGAAAAAATTTATTGAAAACAGTCTTCGTCTTTTACAAACCGATTATATTGACTTATTACAAATTCACAGCGCGAATTTAGATGTATTGCAAAAAGGTGAAACATTGCGCGCAATGAAAGAAGCTCAACACGCAGGAAAAGTTCGTTACATCGGCATTAGTACAGAATTTGAAGATGCTGCACATTTTGCAATTGAATCGGGCGAGTACGACTCACTTCAAATAAGTTACAATATCTTAAAACAACAAATGGCAAAGGATATTTTCCCATTTGCACATGAAAAAAAAGTTGGCATCATTATTAAAGATGGACTTTCGCAAGGCAAACTCTCTCCGAAGTTTGCAGAACTTTCATCTCCTGATGAAAAAAAGAAGATTGAATATCTTCAACAGCTTGCAGAAAAAAATCATATTTCGCTTGTTGAACTTGCGCTGCGATTTATTCTTACGTCGAATTATGTAGCGACAACGATAGTGGGGACAAAAAAAAATAATCATCTGAAAGACAATCTTTTGTACATAAAGAATGGTGAATTGGAAAAAGAAATATTGAATCAGTTATACGAAATGGGTACGTAACGATGGCACAGAACGAAAAAAATACTGCTGCACGTACGTTCTGGCATCGTCTGGTGGAAAAAGTATTTTCTCTTTCTAAGAAGAAAGAAATTTCCGAAGAAGAAGTGAAACAGCTGCTCGAAGAAGGCGAACGGAGCGGCGCCATTGATACGAGAGAACATGAACTGATAAAAAGTATTTTTGAATTTACCGATACGACTGTAAAAGAAATTATGGTGCCGCGCACCGATGTCGTTGCTGTTGAACTTTCAACACCGCGCGATACATTAATTCAAATGCTCATTGACGAAGGATATTCACGCATACCTGTATTCAAAGAAACGATAGATCATATCGTCGGCATTATTTACACGAAGGATCTTATCAGCATGTTGGAACACCGCGATTTAATTTTATTACAGGATATTATTCGTCCGCCATACTATGTTCCTGAATCAAAAAAAATTAGCGATCTCATGCGAGAACTTCAGGCGAAACGTCAGCACATGGCAATTGTCATTGATGAGTTTGGCGGGACGGAAGGCATTGTTACAATGGAAGATATTGTTGAAGAAATCGTCGGCGAAATTCATGATGAATACGATGAAGAGCACAGAGAATTTGAAACAACAAGCGATGGTTCAACAATTATCAGCGCAGGAATGAACGTGCACGATTTTAATGAACGCTTTCATGTTGAAATTCCTGATGATGTTGATTATGAAACGGTGAGCGGTTTTCTTCATAAACATACCGGACGAATTCCTGATCTCCATGAAGAAATCCGATGTAACAATATTTCCTTCATCGTTGTGAAAAAAAATGAACGCCGCATTCGGCAGTTGAAAGTAAAAACACTGGCATCATTACCTGACGTACATGAATAAATTAGAAGAAATACTTGCACACAAAAGAGAAGAAGTTGAACACAATAAAATTGAATATCCGTTTGATGAATTAATTGAATTACTTCCCAAAGCGCCGCCGACACTTGATTTTGCTGCAGCTATTCGGGGACAGGAAAATAACACTATCTCTTGTATTGCAGAAATTAAAAAAGCATCGCCATCCAAAGGTGTGCTGACGAATAATTTTGTTCCTGAAAAAATTGCGCGAGAATATTTTCTTGGCGGTGCAAGCGCGCTTTCGATTCTGACAGATAAAAAATTTTTCAAAGGCGATCCGTCGTACATCGCTCTTGCTCAACAAGCAGCAAAACTTCCTGTGTTGAGAAAAGATTTTATTGTTGATGAGTATCAAATTTATGAATCACGCTGTATCGGCGCTGATGCAATACTGCTCATCGTTGCTGCGCTCACGGATACACAAATACAGTCGTTCCTTTCAGCAGCAAAAGATTTATCGTTGGATTGTCTCGTTGAATGTCACACGAAAGACGAAGTGGAACGTGCTGTTGATTGTGGTGCAACGATCATCGGCATCAACAATCGCAATCTTCAAACATTTGAAGTTGATCTTAACACATCAATTCATTTGAAAAAATTTATTCCTAACCAATGTATCTCGGTGAGCGAAAGTGGAATTCGCAATGCGCACCATGTTGATATGCTGCGCGAAGTTGGTTTTGATGCAATACTTGTCGGTGAACAGTTGATGACGCAGGATAATAAAACGACAGCGCTCCGCGAATTATTAGGCGGCAAGTCTGCACGTTAAATGGAGAAACCATTCGTAAAAATTTGCGGTATTACTAATCTCGAAGATGCGCTCGTTGCAGTTGAACACGGGGCGACTGCACTCGGATTTAATTTTTTCGAAAAAAGTAAACGCTTTATTGAACCAGCGAACGCGGCGAAAATTATTCAACAATTGCCGCATGGCATAATGAATGTTGGCGTGTTTGTAAATGCTGATGCTACGCATATTCAATCGGTAATACAACAAACACACATCACGACAATTCAACTGCACGGAGATGAATCACCGGAGTTTGTTTCTCAGTTTAGCAATGATGTCATCAAAGCGTTTCGTGTGAAAGAAAGTTTTGATGCAGCAATGTTACAAACATATTCCTCAAAATATTTTTTATTAGATGCGTTTGATGAAAAAGAATTTGGCGGCACCGGAAAAACTTTTAACTGGCAGCAAGCTCGAGAAGCAAAACAATTCGGAAACATTATTATTGCCGGAGGGTTAACATCTTTCAACGTCTGCAATGCCATTAAAATAGCGCAGCCATTTGGTGTTGATGTAAGCAGCGGCGTTGAACGTACTGCCGGTAAAAAAGATTCCAAAAAAGTGCAAGAATTTATTGTACAAGCACAACAAGCTTTTCATGACTTAACAGGTTGTTGAAAAACGATTTTTCCCCTCTCACGTCACCCCGAGATGTTCTTAATCGGGGTCTAATCAATAGATGCTGAATAACCCGCCGCGGCGGGCAGCATGACGTCTTAAAGAAGGTTTTTCAACAACCTGTAAAGAAATAACAATGAACACAATCAAAAAAATACCATACACAAATCAACCAGATAGCACAGGACATTTTGGAATATATGGAGGACGATATATTCCGGAAACGTTATTGTCCGCAGTAGAAGAATTAACAACATGCTATGAAAAAATAAAAAGTGATATTGAGTTCAAAAAAGAGTTTGAATATTATCTAAAAAATTTTGTCGGCAGAGCGACGCCATTATATTTTGCCGAACGAATTACTGCACACGCGAATGGCGCAAAAATTTATTTGAAGCGCGAAGATTTGTGTCATACAGGCGCGCATAAAATTAACAACACTGTCGGACAAATATTAATTGCGAAGCGAATGGGAAAGAAGCGCATCATCGCTGAAACAGGAGCTGGGCAGCACGGCGTTGCAACTGCAGCGGTCTGCGCGTTGTTTGGTTTGCAATGTATTGTGTACATGGGCGAAGAAGATATGGAACGCCAAGCACCGAATGTGTATCGCATGAAATTACTTGGCGCGGAAGTTCGTCCGGTTTCTTCCGGAAGTAAAACACTGAAAGATGCAACGAGCGAAGCAATTCGAGATTGGGTTACAAATGTGCGCGATACATTTTACATTATTGGTTCGGTTGTCGGCATGCATCCATATCCGATGATGGTGCGAGATTTCCAATCGGTGATTGGCAAAGAAACACGCGAACAAATAGTACAAGCAGAAGGAAAATTACCGGAAGCAATTGTTGCGTGTGTTGGCGGCGGCAGTAATGCGATGGGAATATTTTATCCGTTTCTCAATGATGTGCCGGAAGTACAACTCATCGGAGTAGAAGCCGCAGGATTTGGATTGGAATCCGGAAAACATTCCGCGGCGCTTGCATTAGGAACGCGCGGCGTGCTGCATGGTTCGATGCAATATTTATTACAAGATGAAAACGGACAAGTGCAGTTGGCGCATTCTATTTCTGCCGGATTGGATTATCCCGGCGTTGGACCCGAACATTGTTATTTGAAAGATCAGAAACTTGTTGAATATGTTTCTATTACCGACGCAGAAGCTTTGGATGCGTTGCAACTGCTTTCAAAAAAAGAAGGAATTATTCCTGCACTCGAATCATCGCACGCAATTGCGTATGCGATGAAACTTGCACCGACTATGAAAAAAAATGATGTGATCGTTGTGAACCTTTCAGGACGCGGCGATAAAGATTTAGGAACGATAATGAAGGAATTGAAAATATAACTACTCATCGTTATTGTTTATTCAAAAAATCCCTCCGCCAAAAAGACGGCGGACTTACAGCCT
>CAYHZL010000060.1:0-17438 GCA_964361075.1 uncultured Chitinophagaceae bacterium | reverse complement strand
CGTGCAAATTTTCAATGTTCACGTTTTCTAAAAATTTGTAAGAAATATACGAAAGGCATGAAGCAAATCAAAAAGAAAAGAGAAACGACAACATCCACCATACGTTTCACAAAGCGGTTGCTGAATTGTGCGATATTGTATTCTATTTCGATAAAAGGAATTTCATCAAGTTGATCAACGCTTGTCTTTCCGATAATCACTTCCATTGTTGTTGGTACAAGGCGGAAATTGACGGCGCGATTTTGATTTTTCCCGATGATAGAAAGAATTGTTGTGTACGAAATTTCGTCCGACGAAAAAATTACTTCGCTGATGCGATACTCATGAATGACCTTGCTGATGTTTTCAATGCTGCCCACAACTTCAACATCTAATATTTTATTACCAACACGATGGCGATTCACATCAACAAGTCCGACAATGGAATATCCCTCGCCAATTCGTTTGCGCATTTTTTTAATCAGCGCCTGTCCTTTTTCATCAGCACCAACAATTAACGTGCGGCGACCAAACAGTGTTTTGCGGGATGTGTTCATTTCACTTCCCACCATCCGCAATAGTAACCGCCATCCGGGAATTGCTAACAGACACAACACGCCGGAAATAATCATCATCACACGGCTGAATGCATACTGTTTAAAAAATGCTGTGAAGGAAGAAATAACAACGAACGCTGCAAACGTAGCAGCAAACGAACGCGACACGGAAAGCTTCCGCGCAGTATAGACACCGGAAAAAAATAATGCGAATGCAACAATCAGCGATGGAACGAGCAGCGCCCACGGATATGCGTACGATGGAAACTTAAAAATATGATTGCGATATAAAAACTCTGCGGCAAGTATCGAAGCGCTGACAATAATCATATCAACAATTGCAACAACTATGCGCTTGCCGATTCGCGAGCCGCCGGCAAGTAATTTGCGCAGGAAAATTCCGGCTTGAATAATTTTTTCGAACAGCACCGAACCTTGATGATGTTTGTGAACAAACAATCGCATTGCGTTATAGAACACTTTCAACTCATCTATATCGCTGCGCCGCGTACTTTCTCCTTTGTAATGAATAATGGAAGTGGTCGGAACATAATACACTTTCCAGCCGGCTTGCTGCACACGAAAGCACCAATCTAAATCTTCGCCGTACATAAAAAATGTTTCATCAAGCCCGCCAATTTTTTCATACACTTCGCGCCGCAGCATCATGAACGATCCGCTGACGGCATCCACTTCGTACGTTTGTTCGGGATCGAGAAAAGTTAAATTGTATCGAGCAAAAAGTTTTGATTTCGGAAAGAGTGTGCTGAGTCCTGTAACTTTCGTGAACGCAACCCACGGGGTCGGAAAACTTCTGCGGCATGGCAACTGCAGCGTGCCGTCCGGATTCAAAATTTTACATCCAGCCATACCAACGTGCGGATGCGTTGCAAAAAATTGAATCAACACTTTAATTGTATCTTCTTGAATCACGGTATCAGGATTTAACAAGAGAAGATATTTTCCCTTCGCATGGACTAGCGCTTGATTATTTGCTTTGGCAAATCCTGCGTTGGTAGTATTTGCAATAAGATGAAGATGAGGAAAGTTGTTGCGAAGAAATTCTACACTGCCATCATCGGAACCGTTGTCTACGACAAATATTTCCGATTGAAATCCATCAAGCGCTTTCGAAAGCGACGTTAATGCATTACCAAGAAAATCGCGGACATTATAATTAACGATGACGACAGAAATATCCATTGCACGATTTTAGAGTTGATATCAGAGTTGATTAAAAATGCTGCGATATTTTAATTTCCACACCATAAACACTGCTTCATACACAATTTTTTTTGACATCTTCGAAACACCGGCATTGCGATCAACGAACGTGATCGGCATTTCAAAAAGACGAAATCCTTTTTTGAACGCTTTAAAACTAATTTCAATTTGGAATGCATAGCCGTTCGATTTTATTTCGTCAAGATTAATACTTTCCAATACTTCACGGCGGTAACATTTGTATCCGCCTGTCGCATCTTTCACCGGCATGCCAGTAATGATGCGTGTGTAAATATTTGCGAAGTACGAAAGTAGCAACCGCTTCATTGGCCAGTTCACAACATTGACGCCTTGAATGTAGCGTGAACCAATCACAAGATCGTACTCACGAATGTATTCTAGAAACACCGGAATTTTTTCCGGGTTGTGAGAGAAATCTGCATCCATCTCAAAGACATAATCGAATTTATTTTCGATAGCATATTTAAATCCCGCAACATAAGCCGTTCCAAGTCCCATTTTTTGGGGACGCTGCAATAAATGTACGCGCGGATTATTCTGGAGAATTTCCTGAACAAGCATTGCCGTTCCGTCCGGAGATCCATCGTCAACAATTAAAATCTCGACTGAAGGATCCTGTTGAAGAACTTCTTCGATAAGACGTGTAACGTTTTGCGCTTCGTTATATGTAGGAGTGATGACGAGTGCTTTAGACATGTGCGTTTAGTTACCTTTACCTGTGATCATTACATAAAAAGTTATTAATAAAATTTTTATATCCATGCGGAACGACATATTCTCGATGTAAAATAAATCATAGCGTACTTTCGAACGCACGTCGTCAATCGTTTGGTCATACCCTTGTTTAATTTGCGCCCATCCGGTAATTCCCGGACGAACTTTCAATCGGCGTTTATACAACGGAATTTCTTTGGCAAGTTTTTCCACGAAGAATGGACGTTCGGGTCGTGGTCCAACTAAACTCATATCACCATCGAGCACGTTAATAAATTGCGGAATCTCATCGAGACGAGTGTTGCGCAAAATCCGTCCAATCTTTGTAACACGTGTATCTTTTTTCGGAGCCCATACAGGACCGGTTGCGGCTTCCGCATCAAAACGCATTGAACGAAATTTGTGCATCTTAAAAATTTTTCCGTCTTTGCCGACACGTTCTTGGCTGTACACAACGGGTCCTTTCGAATCAATCTTAATTGCAATGCCAATAAAAAACCATAAGGGAAAAGTAATCGTAAGTACAATAAGTGAAACAACAATATCTACCAACCGTTTTGCACTTTCTTCCCACGGCTGCATAATGTGCGGCATGATTTCGATAAGCGGGAAACCGTAGATTTGATTCGTCCGCGCCTGCCCGCTGATGATATCGTACATATCAGGTATAATTTTAAGGGAGACATCGCGTCCATCGCAGAGATCAATAATTTCGAGTAAGCGTTCGTGGTCGGATGATTCCAACGCAATTAAAATATCGCGCACATTATGTTGCTGAATAATGTTTGGAAGTTCCTGTAACGTACCGAGTACCGACGCATTATGATAATTTGCTTTTGAAATTTTTTTGTCGAGTTTTACAAAACCAACAACTCTATACCCACCCTGATCGGGATATTGCTCGACAAGATCGTACAATTCTTTTGCTTTTGCATTCCACCCGACAATGAGTGCATTGCGCAATCCAATTCCGGATGCAAGAAATTTTCGACGAATAGAACGATAGATAACACGTCCGCCGCCGACAAATCCAACAACATACCCCCAGTACACGAAAATCAACATACGTGATGTTGAAAACTGACCGGCGTAATCATCGTTAAAAAAGAAAACAAAAAAAATAATCAAACATCCGACCGTAACAGATTTTAAAACAGCCATAAACTCATCCACGCGCGAGTGCACGTGCCATGGGCGGTACATTCCCCAAAAGAAAAAAATCGCCAGCCAAAAACAATACATCACCACCATCGGCAACAGTAAATCGGGTTTAATTGCATATTCGATGACCGCGCTTTCCACGCGGAAATAGTAATACACTATCCACGCAAGATTAATGGCGAGGAGATCGAGAAAGAAGATTTTACGTTCGAAATGTTTCATCTAAAAAATAATCTCAGATTTTTCAGGAGATTTTTTTAAAAGAGAGTTATAAACATCCAAAGTTCTTTCCACCATCTTTTCGGCGGTAAATTCCTTGAAAGCTCTCTCTCTGGCATTGTTGCCTAACGATCTTCGTAAAGATTCATTGTTTATAAGTTTGCCAATCGCTTCCGATAATGATTTTGAATCGCGAGGTGGTACCGTCAAGCCGGTAATTTCATGTTGATTTACAAATGTAACTCCGGTTCCCAGTTCAGTTGAAACAACAGGTTTGCCACATGCCATTGCTTCAACCTGAACCAAACCAAACGCCTCGCTTGGCTCAGTTGACGGTAAAACAAATATGTCGCACGCTTCATAGAATGCATAAAGTTCTGAATCGGAAACATCGGTTAAAATTGTAACACGCTTCTCCAAACCAAGATTACTAATCTGCTCCTGCAATTCAGAGTATAATGGTCCAGAACCAATTATGAGGAGTCTTGCCTCTGACAATGTATCCAATGCATCAATTAAATATCTCAGCCCTTTGTAATAAACCAATCTTCCAACAAACAACAAAAGCGGCGATCCATATTTATTTTTAATTAATTTGACGGTTTCGGTGCGGCTGTTACTCTCCTTAACCCAATCTAATTGAAGTCCATACGGAATTATTTCACACTTATTAGAATATGTCTGAAGAAATTTTGAACTTTCAATATGTTTAGGAGTGGCAACAATAATGCGATCAACTTTTTTTAGAAAGTGATGCAAGGCTGATGAGTACACTGACAATGCCCATTTTTGCCGAACAATATCGCTATGCCATGAAACTACTATGTGGGAAAAATTTTTTCTAATACGCGGGGAGGAAAGTATAGAAAGATCAGCCAAAGGAAATGGTTCGTGCACATGAAGAATATCACCTTTCATCTTGGCAAGATGAAAAGGATATGTTGGGCTGATAGGCAGCGACGCAATTTTTGTCCACATAGGAGCGTACGTTACCGGAACACCTTTAATTTCTCGATACTGTTTTAAAAAGGAAGGAATGTTATTGCATACGAGTACTTCTACTTTCATTCCGTCACGACGCGATAATCCCTCTGCAAGATTCCAAACAACAGTTTCAACTCCACCAATGAGCGGATGGTATGCTTTATTTGTCTGGACAATTTTCATCGATATTGATTTTTAGTTGGACGGATGAAGAATAATCGCTATTTCTAAAAATAAAATACATCATTCCATCCTTCAATCCTTTCCATAATGCTGACAGTTGCTTCCAAATTTGTTTGTTGCCTCGAAAGATTGAAGTTAATATTACTGCTGATTTTGCTGCCGTAATAAAAATTGTAAATATCATCACATAAATACGGTAACAGATTGGCTCTTTCTCAAATACCAAAAATCTGTTCCTTGTTTGATAATAAAGATAGATTTCAGAATAATTACTCCATCGAGTTCCTCCTCCGCTTTTATGATATGCAATCGCCTTAGGAGTATATGCAATTAAATATTTTGAAGAAACCCTCATGGAAAATTCTAAATCTTCAAAATACATAAAAAACTTTTCATCCAGTAAACCAAGAGTTTTATAAACATCCGCTCGAGTAAGAAAAAGAGCCCCACAAATATAATCCGCTAAGCGTTCCGTATTATGTTGGTAGTTACGTCCAAATATTGAACCCCGATTAACACCTGTGCATTTCCAGCGTATAATTTTCCCTGCTCCAGAATATAGGCGCTCTGGTTCATCCTTGTAATACACTTTACATGTTACGACACCAACATTCTGATCCTTTTGGATGCAAGCAAGTAACTCACTTATCAAGTATTTATCAACCGTAACATCATTATTTAAAATCAATACAAAATCAGCTTTGTTAGCTATTGCCCATTTTATACCAAGGTTATTTCCACCAGAATATCCCGCATTATAATTATTGTGCAGAATCGGAATTGAAGGAAATGTATTTGCAAAAATTTCAACGCTATTATCGGAAGAGGCATTGTCTACAATTAACACTTTAAAATTATCATATGAAGATGCCTGCAATGACTTGATACACAAAATTGTTTCTTCACATCCATTCCAGTTTAAAACGACGCAATAAACCAAAGGATTCTTAAAATTAGTTGGGTTCATTAAATCAATTATGTAGATGTTAAGACTTTTTTTTCCATATAACCTAACAACCAAACTCAGACTCGAGGGCAAAGCGCGCGTCTGTTGGAAGGCTTTGTTAACAAACCATCAATGACTATTGTCTTGCTGGTCGGCTTTGTTGATGAATACTATAGAAGGAGTAATAATCATATTCTCAAATTTCGATCCCCTTTTCGGTTTACCTTTCAACTTTGCTCTTGTGACATCGTGCGCTCCTTGCTCATCTATCAGTTGTTTAATAAAACCAACCATCCCATAACTATGTCCGCGCATAGGAAATTTCAAGCCCAACTTCCCTGTTACCTTTAACCAGAACAGCCAAAACGGACTCCGCTTAAACTTTTGTTGAGAATATGCCTCAAGATCGAGACTTTTACCATCAGACCAATCACCCCAATAACCGGTACCCCAGTCTTCAATAACATAAAGACCATTTGGCTTAAGGTGGTGATCAAACAGATGCCAAAATGCGGTTTTTGTTAACTCACCCATATGTGATGCATCATCTATAATGATATCAAATCCATCAGGTGCAATGTTATTGGCAACCTGCGATAGAAAATGAGGGTCAGTTTGGCTGCCCTCAAAAACGTGAATACGTTCGCCATGCTCAAAATTCTTCGGGAGTTTGGTATCGACACCCACAATTGTCCCTAAAGGAAAATAATCTCGCCATAGTAAGAGCGAGCCACCTTTTAAAACACCGAGTTCGAGAAGAGCAATTTTCTTTTCAACAAAAGGTTTAAAAATTGTGTCGTATCGCAATAGATAACGACTGTCAATCTTGTCTGAATCGTATCGATCAAGAGATAATTCTAAACTTCGCAAGTTGTTTCCTCCTTTTTACACACTGTGAATAAGTAACCAGCGGTAAATTTAGTTGTAATAAGATTGTGAACTACTTAACCTGAATTATTCACAGACATAGTAGTAACCAAGCATTCGAGATTTCCAAGTAAAGAAAATATGTCAAAAAGAAGCAATATACCGATGTAAACGATAGCAAGGACAGATTTGATCGCAGCGAAAATAAATTCAAAGGTTTGACAATCAGAAACTGAGTTTAAGATGATTTTCAAATGTGTTTTTGCTATAAGTTTATATAGCCAATGCCGTTACAATTGAAAACACTGCGCATTTATTCAAGTTTATGAATAATCCAGGTTAACAATTATATCAAAGTTCACTTAACATCAACGAGAACGTTGATCGGTTGATGAGTTTGTAATGCTTTATTTTTGTAGAATAAGTTTCTTTGTTTCGATGTAGTTGCAAACTTATTCTTTTGCAATGCCAATTTTGAGACCGCTTTTAATAATTATACTTGAAAGAACCATCTTTATATTTTCTTGCTCTTTTTTTCCTAAGATTTAAATAGTAGAATTGTCCTAACAAAACAAAAACATTATATTTAGACATTGCGCGATGCTTTTGATAAAGGTACAATGCATTTTTATACATTAGTTCCCAATTCTTTGTAAGAGTATCAACAGAATTTGTGCGTCGTACCGAACAAGTTACTTTCTTAATATGTTCGAAATGATAATATTTTGACATCCTTATCAAAAGATCCATATCCTCATCTGTTTTCATGTTTTCATCAAACAATCCGACAACGTCAAAGCATTTTTTATTGAGCATTATGCACGGTGTAAAAATATAATCTTTAATTAAAAGGAGTTTTTTGTTAAACTTTTTTGAATATATAATGGATTTTTGTACAGTTATAAATTTTCCATTTTTTTCGTTTTGAGATTCAACATAAGCATCTGTATAAGCAATTACATGGGTCCCTTTTTCCATTTCTGACATTAACGTTTTTAAATGCACAGGATGATACCAGTCGTCATCATCAAGAAAAGCAATATAATTCCCGATGGAATTTTTAATACCAAGATTTTTTGCGTGCGAAACCGATCCGGATACATTCGAATTGAAAAGTTTGACAGAAAGTTTATTAACGAATAAATTTACAACATCTGTAACATCAATGGTTCCATTGTTAATAATTATTACTTCAAATTTCTTGTACGTTTGATGTAAAAGACTTTCGAGCGCTTCTTCTAAAAATACAGACCTATTATACGTAGGAATTATTACGGAAATTACATGATCTATGACAGGAACTTCATGAATATCGGCTATTTCTTGTCTAAGCAATCTTGAATTCTTTTTTTTAAGATACACTGTACAGATATTTTGTGCATCAGCTATATCTCCAATAAATCGCTTGATTCTGGATGCATACCAAAATGCAAACTCTCTTGTTGGAAGACGTTTATCCGGATTAATGATTTTTAACAATAATTTCCAAAAATAATAGATAAATATATTTCTATTAATCCATTTTGTATAGTAAGAAAATATTTGATAGAATTTTTGCTCATCTAACTGTTTGAGAAACTTATCAGAATATTCACTTTTGATTTTATAAGTTTCCAAAAATGTTTTGTCATCATGCTGAAATTGCTTATTACTCGAATCTAATGATAAATAATATATCCCGAGTACCTGTGGGATATGATATAATGGATATCTAAGTGCAACCTTACAAGAGAACTCATAATCACCAGCTATTTCATAGTTCTCATTAAACCATATGTTATCTTGATAATGAAGGAAAGCTCTCCACATAGGTTGAGGACCAGTGAGACAACCTTCAAGCAATCGATCATAACTGAAATTATTCCATTGTTGAACTTTCATTTTTTTAATTTCATTAAATGTAACATTAGGAATAGAAGAAATGTGCTGATCAGAATAGACTATCGCCGCCTCATTATGCGTAAAAAGATAATTAGACAAAATTTGTAAAGCATCTTTTCTTAATCTATCATCAGTATTTGCGTTCGTAATATATTTTCCACTTGCAATCTTTATGCCTCTGTTCCATGCCTTGTAAATTGTTTCTCGTTCTTCAGTATGTACATATTTAATATTGGCATATCGTGGAAGGTACTCGGAACGAATGATTGTATCTTCATCTTGTTGAGACCCACTATTGATTATAATAATTTCAAGTTGATTGCCAATTGTTTGCAGCAGTAAATCATCCAATCGTCCACGAATAAATTGCTCGGAATTATACGTTGAAACAATAGCTGATACTAAAAACTTATATTCCATAATGGTGTAATAATGCTAATTTTGAGATGCGACACGGTTAGAAATTAAATTAATTTTAGATAATTTTTAAACTGGAAAATGTTTTTACTTTTTCCACAAGATCTTTATCTTTCACCAATATCACACTGCCGCGTTTCAATCCTGTTTCACTATTTCCTTTTTTTGAGGGAAAGAATGCAGAAAAATTCAAATATGATAATGTGTCTAAATATTCTATGGAGAGTTCTTTCCCTATCCCGTAATTATCATAGATATAATCAGGATCATCGGGTACCTTAAAATCATCAACCATTATCACAGACAACGGCCAATTATTAAAAATGATCTTTATTTCTTCCTGCAAAGGCAAGTCGTCGTTCCAATGAGCGTCGAGATAAAAAAACAATTGTTTTTCATTAAGCACTGGATCGGAAGACAATTTACGCAGGAAATCTCTACTATCAAGATTATAGATGTGAATTCCGCCTACAGAAATGAAACGCAGTTGAGAATAGGTGTAAAAACGCGGATGAAGTTCGGTGGTATAAACCGGTAGATTTGTTTTTTCAAATAAAAAACGAGTTGTAGTACCGCGGAATGTGCCCGTTTCAACAATGGCATCAAATTGAATTTTTTTTATTAATTCTAAATAGATTTGCTGCCGATGGTGTTGATTATTAAACGGTCCCCCCCAACTTTTTTTAAGTTCGGGATTAAGAATATACTCAACAGCACCCCGCAGCCGCTCACCGACAATTTTTTTTAATATCTTTCGCATACTGTTCCTTTTATTTCAAGTTGATCGCCAATTGTTTGAAGAAGTAAATCATCCAATCGTCTACGAATAAATTGTTCGGAATTCTACCTTGACAGTGCTACCGAAACGAGGTAACTATGAACCATAGATTTTTTAGTTTTTAAAAAAAATTGCATCGGAATATAATACTGCACCATTTATTGTGCTGTTGATTTGGTCAAAATTGCCATGATAGAAGAACATCTTTTTTGTCAAAAATTTATAAATGTCATCAAACAGCGGCTGCCCTTGATAAAATTCACGAAAAGTTGTTTCAACGATAATAATATTTACCTCTTCCAACAATCGAACAGCGCCTTTTAATACTTCCAATTCAAATCCTTGAACATCGATTTTAAATAAAATATTTTTCTGTAATTTTATTTCAGGCATCAAACTATCCAATGTTCGCACTTGCACTTTCTGTACAGCGCTATTTTTTGTGAACGGAAATGATGAAGTATGAAGTTCCGTCATTGGCAGCAACGAAGAACTTGCCGAAAATTCATTAGCGTTGATCTCCATTTCTGTGTTCTCGGAACCGACAGCAAATTGGTAGCACCGAAGCAACTGTATTTTTTTTGTAAGTTTTTGCAAAACAATAAATTGTTCCGGTAACGGCTCAAACGAATGAATCGTTGCGATTGGCAATATCTGATGAATCATCTCTGCAAACTGTCCTATGTTTGCGCCAATATCAAGCACTGTTGCAATATTTCGTTCTTGGAACCATTTGTAATCTCCCCGCTCGATCCGATACTTCAGTGTAGTGTTTCGCGTAATTCGAATACCAAATAGTGATAAACAATAATTTATAATTCTCGCTAAATGTTTCATGAATTTAAATAGATAATGTATTTGTTGTTAGACTCTGTTTGAAAATATATTTCGTAAATCGTTTATTTTAAGATCTCTCAAAATACCTAATCGTTGAAATGCAATAAAAGTAACACTGCCGTTAAGGACAAGCAGCAAACCGATATGCGCAACAACTGGAACAGAAATTATCATCAGCAAACTATTTATCATCGCTAGAAGTAATAATAAAAGCAACAGATTCCTTTTGTTTTCTATCGCAAAAATAAACGTAGAACCGAAATATTGTATATTATAATAAATACTGATTGCAAAAGTAACGATGACAGCAGCACTGTATGCAATAACCGCTCCCCAATATCCAAACGAGGGGACCAATAAAAAAAACAATATTGCGTTAACAACAACATTACAGAACTGCAAGAAAAGCGCCTTGTGAGGTTTATTTCTTATCATAAGAAAAAAATATGTTGGCATTAGCACTAACGCAATAATATAAGAGATGATAATCAATGCAGCACTCCACGCGAGAAGATTATTGCTTTCTCCGAGCCAAAAAAACAATACGTCATGAATACTAAAAAGAACCATCACAATCAGCGGTCCTGAAAAAATAAACGATGTCTGTTCAACTTTGGCAAGATATCGTTTTATTTGATCGCTGTCCTTCATGCTAGCCAACATCGGTGCAATCGGGTATAACAACCGTTCTCCAATACTCCAAATAAAACCTTTAAGACGAAGCGCAATTTCAAAAAATGCAACTGCGTGTAAACCAAGATATACATTGATCATTATTTTTGTCAACGGTTCGTATAAAAGACCTAACATGCTGGTCGTGAAAACTTTATATCCGTATGAGATGTGTTTTTTGATAACGCGTCGAAAATTAATAACTAATCCGGCAATCTCAAATCCACCCCATTGTTTTACCGTAATATACACTAGCAGAACAAACCAAAGAACTGTTGAAATAAAAATACTCAGTCCAATCAAACTTAATGTTGGATTCGTTAAAAGTACAAGAAGCATTAACAAACGAGTGGTAAAATTATATACCGCCTGTAATAAATTGGTGATGTAAATTTTTTGCAACGAATCTATGATTGCGGTCGGAATTTGTCCGATAATAAGAAAGACATTTGACCACAATGCGTACATGAATAATTCTTTCACATTGCTGTTTATGTGTGATGCTTCTATTCGAAATAGAGAAGACAGAATAGCATCGGAAAAATAATTTGCAATAACAGCGCCCGGAATAACAAAACAGCATATTACTAAAAGTGTAGCAACAATATCATAGTTTGATTCTCTTGTTATTCCTTGTTCAGATAAATATTTTAATAGTGAAGTATTAAAACCAAAACTTGCTATCGCGCCAATACCTCCGATTACAAAAATCAGTGAAAATAGTCCGTATTGTTCAATTCCTAACAATCGTATAAAAATGGGAATCGTTATGAACAGCAATACAGAGTTGATACATACCTGAAGAACACCCGAAAAAGAATTAATAAACAATAATTTTTTCATTCGTGTACTACCATAATATCCGCATATTACTTGCGATGATACGCTTTAAGGCAAATGATTTCACTGTTGATACTCTCCTTTAAGCAGAACAATTTATTCCGTTTCACGATTATGTTTTAGTTTTTCGTGGGCAAAAAAAGAACCAAGAGAAAAACCGAACAATATTATTCCATGGCCCCAAAGCCATGCATCGGTTGTAAACATAGAAATCAAGCAATAGATTACCCCGCCGCCCAATACAGCAGAGACACGTTTTTCTTCAAACGTATTCGACGTAAACATTCCTTTGAAAATATATCGCAGAATCGAGATCAATAACACGATAAAAGCAATTAAGCCAAGCAAACCTGTTTCAACAGCAACAGCAAAAAAAGTTTGATGGGGTGTTAAATTTTCGACATAAATTTTGTAAAAATATTTCGAGATTGTATAATAATATTGAGAAGAAAAAGGAAATGAATATGCACCAATCCCAAGAATAGGATTGGCAATAAATGCATTATAAGCGGTATGCCATATAAATACTCTGGACACAAGCGAATTTTTAACGAACCCTGATTCTGTAACATCAGCTTCTGAAGCATTTCCCACGTCGGAAAATCTCCCAAACGTATTTGGATTAAATATTAAGGCTGCCGATAGACCTATACCTAAAAATAAAATTAACAGTATTGCAAACCGACGGAACGTTTTGGCTTGAAATCCAAAATAAGAATGTCGTATCGCAATAAAGCCTATTGTGACAAATAATGCTAAGAATGTTGCAGCCCATGCTGTTCTTGTTTGAGTAAGAATCAAAGCGATTGTGAACAACACTGTTAAAGACAACAATAGAATTTTATAATTCCATCTTGTGATAAATAACGATAATACAGCTAAAAAAATAATGCCAACACCAACATAATCCACAAACATTATACCGGCAAAGCCAAATGCTCTTTTTCCGGTCAACGCTGCTTGAATAATAACATGAATTGAATTGAGCATAACAAATGTGAGATAGGTTGCAAGTAATCGGAATATTGTTTTTTGATTTACAATAACCGTATACATAATTGTCATCAATCCGATGAATAAAAGGTAATGGTTTATAAAGCATAAACTTAACAACATGTTGGCAGATTTAATCGTTGACAGCATCATTACAGAATAGTATAACAAGAATGGAACGGCTATTGGAAGCGCAAGATCACTCCAATCAATATTTCTATAAACGGCAAAAAAAGAAAAAATCAGCAATACAGTAATCCACTCAGAAGCTGCGAATCCAAAAGGTCCGAAGTTCATAAATAGTGAAACAGGCAAAAAATATAATACTGATTTAAAATTTAAACATGCAATAACAAACAACGGAAGCGCTGTGAATAAAACCGCCAAATACAATGTATTGCCAAATAAAAGAATCGCCGAAAGAAAAATGAGATTTAATAAAATAAAATGCGGAATATACTTTCGCAGTTCTATAGTGTGAGGCGATAATGCAAGTATTGATTGCTGAGAGAACATTAGTTTGATCTGCGTGTGAAGAGATTAGATAGTTCTTGCCGTAAAAAAATAATCTTCGGATTCGCAGAACGTTCGACAATGCCATTTAGAAATGTAAATACAAGAAAGGAAAATGTTGTAAAACAAGCACCGAGTAGTGCAAATAATGTACGTGGGGGCCAACTTTTTTTTGCAGGGGGAACAGCATTATCTATTATTTGTAAAATCGGGTAATCCTTTTTCTCTTCAATTTTTGCTTGTTCATATAGCGGTATAATGAACTCAAGCAAAGTGCTGTTTATTTGAACTTGTCTATATCTTCGTAAATACTCTAAAGTCGTGTTAGGAAGTGAATTCATAGCAATCATCAAACTGCCACGCTCACCTTTGGAGCGAAGATCATCCAATTTTTTTTGATATTCATTTATTTCCATACTCAAATTTTTTACTTCTGGAGATTGTTTATCAAATAGGTTCTCTAACACACTTTTCTTAAGTTTTTTAGACATCAAGTCTGCTTCAAGAGTACTGTAGGCAGTCATTAGTTCTGGTAATTGAGATTTTACATCAAGCAAACCTGAATTTTCTTGAAACTTTCGTAATGAATCTTCTGAAAAACGAAGTTCTGTTCTGATTTCCGCAACTCTTTTTTCTAAAAATATTCTATTGCCTTTTGATTTACTGATTTTTAATTGAATAATTTTATTATTTAATGTTTCAATAATAAAATTTGTAATATCAGCAGCACGGTATGGACTATCAGAACGGGCGGTTATTTCAAAAGCATCTTCATCAGTTTCCTTAGTGATAATTTCCTTTTTTAATCTTTTGATTGCTTTTTCTTGATATTCTTTATTCGTTGTATCAATATCATATACTTTGTACAAATCAAATTTTCGAATAATATCTTCAAGTGTTGTCCTGCTGAATATTATAGTGTTATAGCGATTAATTTCTGATTTCATTGAAGAAGAATTACCTAAATTAATCGGCAAACCTTTAAGTCCTTTCAACATTCCACTCAAACCAGATGAGTTTTCGTCTCCAGAAGGTATGATTATTGCTGTAGCCTCAAATTGTTCTTCAATAAAAATATAAATTGACAAATACGAAAGGATAAATGATACAACAAATAGTGTTAATAAAAACCGTTTATGTCTCACGATAAAAACAAATAAATCCAAAATATCAATTCCTTTATAATCTGCCATATTTTTTAATGTTTATTTTTTAGTCAATAAATACAATGTCGCCACTGTGCCGACAATACCAAATACCTGACTGTAAATACCGAGATAATATCCGAATGACCTATACGGCGCTTTCGGAATCCAAATATAATCTCCTTCTTCAATTGTTGTTTCACCAACACTTACCCATTGTTTCGTGCCGGCTTTAATAATTCGAATATCTGATTTTACAGCGTCTTCTGCGTAACCACCGGCATTTGCAATGTAGTGAGCAATACTTTGTCCTTGAACAAATGGAACATAGCCCGGATGCACAACTTGCCCGAACACATACACGTTTTTGTTATGCGAAGGAATAATGATATGATCGCCATCGTGCAGCACTACATCTTTTGAAAAATCCTTTGCTATAAAGAGTGCCGTGAAGTCGGCCGAAACTAATTCTCTCGATGAACGAATTGCTGCTTCATTGTTAAAGTACGCTGTATCTTCCGAAGAATATTTCCCTCTAAAATATTCTTGCGTAAATTCATTATTTTTTTTCTTGTCCGGCTTTACATTTCTAAAAATTGCAGCGGAGGTAAGCGATGCGTATGGTGTAAATCCACCGGCTTGGGCAAGAATGGCAGAGAGCATAGCTGAATCACGCGCAATCGGGTACGTACCGGGGTGCCGAACTTCACCTTCTACAACAACGTGTTTATCACGTAACAAATTTTCTTTTTCCTGAACAACCACTCGATCACCGCGTTTTAAAATTATATCCGCGGCGGAATTTGGTGTAAAATCGCGCAAAGAAAGAGGAACAGTAATCACTGTTTTGCCATCGTCTTCGGTGCGCATAATAAATGCTTTGGTGCTATCAGCCAATGGCGTAAGACCGACAGCAAATAACAGCGCAGTGCTCACACGATCGCTTTCTGCAAATTCAATTGCACCTTCTTTATTCACAGCACCATACACTGCAATAAAATCTTTTTCCAAATTCTTTTTGGGGAAATACACAACATCACCATCCCGCAACAAAGGATTATGCTGCACGTTGTGCTCAGCAAAATATTTTTCTATATCAACATTGTTTGACGTACCATCTTTATGACGCACAACAATATTTCTTTTGGCAACAATACTATCAATTTTCGGTTCAATCGTTTTTACACTTTTTGATGATGCAGAGAATTGCATCGACATTTTTTGTAACAATGCATCAACCCTCTCTGTTGCTTGAACAACATACGCACCTTCTTGCGGCACCGCACCTTTAACTGTTACAGTAAACGCTCGTGGCATGGTGAGAGTAAAAGAAATTTCAGCGGAAATAAATCTTTTTTTGATCGCGCTAAGAACAAACTTCTTCGCTTCATCCAACGTCTTTCCGGTAATAGCCATCTCACCGACATTCGGAACAATAATAGAACCTTCAGGTGTTATTGCTTGCTGAAATAACAAAGGCGGACTTGTCCAGATACCGATACTAAACACATCACCGGGACCAACAATATATTCCTTCGGATCAACCGGACCGTCTTGAATCGGAGTCGAAGTTACCGGCTGAGTTTGAATAGAAGCGGATGAAGTTTTAGATGATGCTTTATCCATCTGATCGAATAATTGCGCATGAACTTTCATCGGCATCAAACCGATAAAAACAAATAGTGCAGTTAATACAATCGCTATATTTTTATTACGTTGATTCTTTATCATAATAATTACTATTCAATAAAATTATGCAGAAACATGTAATCGCTCTGCGTACTGTTGATCATAATATTTTAAATACTCACCGGTTAAAATTCTTTCCCACCATTGTTTATTCCTCAAATACCATTGAATTGTTTCCGCAATTCCTTTTTCAAATGTGTATGCCGGTTCCCATTCCAATTCATTTTTAATTTTCGCTGCATCAATGGCGTAGCGGCGGTCATGCCCCGGACGATCTTTCACATAATTGATAAGTGTTTCCGGTTTCTTCAATTCTTGTAAAATTAATTTTACGATTTCAATATTTTTCTTCTCATTGTTCCCACCGATGTTATACACTTCTCCCGATTTCCCTTTGTGTAAAACAACATCTAATGCTGCACAATGGTCACCAACGAACAACCAATCACGCACATTCAAACCATCACCATAGACAGGAAGCGGTTTGTTATTCAACGCATTCGCAATCATTAACGGAATTAATTTTTCAGGAAATTGATACGGACCATAATTGTTCGAACAGCGAGTTACAACAGCAGGAAACCCGAATGTGTGTTGATACGCAAGCGCGAGCATATCGGATGAAGCTTTACTTGCAGAATACGGACTGTTGGGATGCAATGGCGTTTCTTCCGTGAAATATCCTGTCGCTCCTAACGAGCCATACACTTCATCAGTGGAAACATGTAAAAATTTTTCTACGTTGTGCAGCTTTGCAACATCGAGAAGAACTTGCGTGCCAACAACATTTGTTTGAACGAAAATTGCCGGACCTGATA
>CAYHZL010000059.1:0-17439 GCA_964361075.1 uncultured Chitinophagaceae bacterium | reverse complement strand
TTTTTTCCACTAATCTAGTTTTATCAAAAGTCATATTCCAACTGAAGCATAACATTAAGTAGGTGGACTCCATCTGCTTAACTTTTTCTTTGTGTGCGTAACATCAGTAAATAATTACAAATGAATTAAAAAATCCTGTACGTTTCAGGATTTTTTTTGTACAATCTTTTACATTTATCATACAGTTATCATGGAAAAATTTGCAACATCGTGGGATTCAAGTGTTGAAGTACAATATTCACCAATTCATGGATTAGGAATCTTTGCAACTACCGAAATTCCGAAAGATCAGTTAATCACGATTATTGAAGGAGAAGTAATTAGCGGCGATGAATGTGAACGCCGCGAGGAAGTAGAAAAAAATGTGTACATTTTTTGGAACGGTGAAAACTACATTGATGTCTCAGCCACGACAAAAATTAAAAACATTAACCATGATTGCAACCCGAATAGTTATGTTGATGGGAGAGATGAACGCAGTTTGAATTTAATATCGTGCAAGACAATTTTACAGGGTGAAGAAATTACAATGGATTATGGTTATGATGATATTTACGAAGTATGTAACTGCGATACCTGTCAAACAACGGAGGAGCTGTCAGTTACTTTATAATCTCGCCTGCCATTTCGCAACAATTTCTTTTTTAATCCGCACATTCCCGCCGCTAATATCACTCGTAATAGGATCAGGATAATATTTCTGGCAGCACGCGTATGCTTCAAGACTTTCCGCATTCCAATACGATGGACAATTTGCACAGTGAATATCTTCACCTTCAAGATAAAAATCTGTAGAGCGGCACGCTTCACTTAAACTCATCGCAGTAACGATCTTACCTTTCGGAGTTAGGTAGGCAATAATCGGAATATTTTGAATTCCTTGTGGATCAGAAAAACGAATTATTTTATGATCAATAATTTGTTGCACAGGAATAACAATATATTCGTTTTCGAGTGAAGCGGTAATCTCGTAGCTTTTAATTTTTTCAGCACCGGTGTATGCGGGCGCATCAATTGTCGGTTGTTTTGCAATAACCGGGTGATATTCACGATCGACTGTAGAAATAAAAATATACAGACCTCCCGCAAGCACGGCGAGTAAAAATATTTTTACAATCCATGATTTCCTTTTAAGTGAAGAGGGATTACTCGCGCCTTGAATTTCGCTTTGAACTACACCTGTCTTCGTACCGCATTGCGAACAGAATTCCTGCTGTGCGGTAATTTCGTTTCCACAATTTGAACATACCATGTATTTCGTCTCCGTTACTTGTTAAAAGCAAATAAAGAATCAACGCCGAGCGGCTCAATAGAATAAAATGGTTCACCATATTCAACATTAATAAGGCTGCCATAATGTTTATCCCGCGCATAGATTGATTCCAAAAATAATTTTGATGAAAGCATTGTTTCGCGTTCTTTACTTTTGGAATCATAAAATTGAGATTTGAATGCCGACAATGATTCTTTTTTCTTTTCATAGACAGAAGATACATCGAGAATAAAGTGTGGTGTAAATTCGTACTTCTGCATAAAATGAAAATATTTTTTTGGCTGAAACGGTTCCTGCAATGCACCATGAAACCGGGTTTGAATTTTTTCGAGACCGCTGTAAAACCATGCTTCTCTGCACAGAGTATGTGTGTGTTCATGATCAGGATGGCGTTCAAGCCAATGAGGGAAGAGCAAGATTTCAGGTTTGGCGACTCGAATAATTTGGATGATCTTCTTTATATTCGTTTGATTTACTTCAATGTTTCCATCGGGGAGTTTTAGACTATGGCGGAACGAGATGCCTAAAATTTTGGATGCCGCTGTCGCCTCAGCTTTTCGGATTGCACGTGTGCCTCGTGTGCCGAGTTCACCTTCCGTTACATCTACAATACCAACGCGATAATTTTGTGCGACGAGCGAAGCAACAGTTGCGCCACATGAAAGTTCGATATCATCGGGATGGGCGGCAATGGCAAGAACATCTAATTTCATAGTCAATTCCTTTCAGCCAAAATATACTTAATACAATTACAAAAATGAAATTTTTGGTAACTCATGTTACGCAAAACATGCTCTACACCCCATTCAATAGCGTAGTTTTTATGTCACTCCTAAAGGAGTTTGAACGGTGTGTGGTTCGTTGAACTACAAACATATCATCCCTTCGGGATTACTTTAAAAAATAGATCAAAATACAACCAATAGTACGGTTTGCAAAAAGTTCCGATAGGAGCGATATATTTGTAGCAAACTCCTTTAGGAGTGACACGAAAATTTACAACGGAATACTCTATGAAGTATGTTTTGCGTAACATCAGTAATTAAATTTCAAATTAAGGTAACTACTCAGCGAAAATAACCCCACCCTTTGTCTCTTCCCTTTTAGGGGAGGGAATATGTCCTCTCCCCCTAACAGCAATGCTGTCAACTTAAGGAATTCTTTTATGAGAAATAAAGTAGGACAAACATTCTTGTTTGTCAATTTATTTTTATTTGAACAAACAAGAATGTTTGTCCTACCATACCTCTCTTAAGTTGACAGCATTGCCCCCTAACAGGGGGAGAGAAAGAGAGGGAGTCGTATTTACAAAGGTGGAAAAGCTGAGCGAAGCCATCACTTCGTGAAAAGAGTGAGTGGATTCGCCGCGGCGAACGAATTTATAATTTGCCACGCTGAGTAGTTTCAAATTAAGACACTACTTGAAATTTTTGTTTGTTAATTCAATTACAAGTATATTTCTATATGGAAAAAATAATTTTATCCGTTACCGATATTACCCGTCAAATAAAAGGAGTGCTTGAATTAGGCTTCAGTGAAGTGTGGGTGCAGGGTGAAGTTTCGAATTTTAAATACCATTCATCGGGGCATTTTTATTTTACATTAAAAGATGAAGGCGCACAAATTTCCGCAGTGATGTGGAAAACTCGAGCATCGCAGTTGCTTTTCAGACTTACAGACGGAATGAAAATTATTGCGCGTGGAAAAATATCTCTGTTCGAACCGCGCGGTAGTTATCAACTCGATTGTTTTCAACTTCAACCGGTTGGTATTGGAGAATTGCAACTTGCATTTGAAGCATTGAAGAAAAAACTTTTTGCGGAAGGTTTATTCGACGAAGAGTATAAAAAACCGCTGCCGGAATTTCCTCAGTGCATCGGAATTATCACTTCGCCAACAGGTGCAGCACTACAAGATATGATCAGTGTGCTTACACGTAGATTTCCTGCAATCGAAATTATTCTCGTGCCGGTAAAAGTGCAGGGGCTTGGTGCAGCGGAAGAAATTGCAGAAGCAATTCACGATTTGAATGCAGTAAAAAATATCGATGTTATTATTGTTGGAAGAGGCGGCGGCTCGCTGGAAGATTTGTGGGCGTTTAATGAAGAAATAGTTGCGCGCGCAATATTTGTTTCAAAAATTCCGATCATAAGCGCTGTGGGACACGAAATTGATTTTAGTATCAGCGATTTTGTTGCAGATTTGCGTGCGCCAACGCCTTCGGCAGCAGCAGAACTTGTCGTGCGGGAGAAAAACGAGCTCGTTGAAATTATTCGGAATTATTGCTATACTATGCAACAAGTTATGTCCTCAAACGTGCAAACGCATATCGATAATATCAAAAGTCTCGTCAATAGTTACGCATTTAACACTCCTTTAAATACGTTACAACAAAGCAATCAACAAGTTGATGAACTTGACCGACGGCTTCTGCAAATAATGACTCATAGAATTTCATTCGTTCATCAAAAAACTCAATCGTTGCACCATCGTATGCAATCCGTAAATCCTGCGGCGGCATTAAAGCGCGGTTATTCGATTGTTCGAAAAGGAAAAAATATTATTTCTTCAATTGAAAAACTTTCAAAAGAAGATGAACTGGCAATTGAAATGTATGATGGCGTTGCACAGACAACTGTATTTTCAACTACAAAGAAAACACAATGACTAAAAAAGATTCCGGGAAACGTTCGTTTGAACAATCGTTATCAAAGTTGGAAAAAATTGTTTCTACCTTAGAGCAAGGTGATGTACCGCTTGAGGAATCAATTGCATTGTATGAAGAAGGAATTACACTTTCAAAAGAGTGCATGGAAACTTTATCGAAGGCGGAAGTGAAAATTAAGCAGCTCACGAAAACGATTAATGGGACATTCGAATTAACAGACTACAACAAATGAAGTACCCCGCCGCAAGCAGCGGGGTATCTTCGTCATGCCCGAATGTTTCTGTCGGGCATCCATAGCATAGATTCCCGCCAAAAGCACGCGGGAATGACATCACGACGCAAGCGTCGGGGTATTAAACACGATAGTGAATAAATAATGCACGAACAGAATAAAAAATTTTTAGATTCTATAAACGAACCGAAAGATCTTCGAAAACTCGAAGTACAAAATCTTCGTACGGTGTGTGCCGAAGTTCGTGAATTTTTAGTTGATTCGGTTTCTAAAACAGGCGGACATCTTGGTGCCGGATTAGGAACGGTTGAATTAACCGTTGCGCTTCATTACGTGTTCAACACACCAAAAGATAAACTTGTGTGGGATACAGGTCATCAAGCATATCCGCATAAAATTTTAACAGGAAGAAAAGATCGCTTTCATACAATTCGCCAGCTTAACGGATTGAGCGGCTTTCTTAAAAGAGATGAAAGCAAGTACGATACGTTCGGTGCGGGGCATGCCAACACTGCAATTTCCGCAGCGCTCGGAATTGCTGCTGCGCGTGATTTAGCAAAAGAAGATTTTAAGACTGTAGCAATTGTCGGTGATGGTTCGATGACGGGCGGTATGGCGTATGAAGCGATGAATAATGCCGGCTTATTAAAAAAAGATTTGATTGTTGTGTTGAATGATAATCAAATGGTTTCGTTGTCATCTATTCAGCCAAGGTTGTGGTCATTCCATAATTATTTTTCTGAAGCACTCACACATCCGACATATAATAAATTTAAGGCGAACGTGTGGGAACTCACCGGTAAGCTGGATACGTTTGGTGATCGGCTGCGTGTTGTTGCACATCAGTTTGAAAAAGGAATTAAAGCCGTCGTTACACCGGGAATGATGTTTGAGGCGCTCGGCTTCCGATACTTTGGTCCATTTAACGGTCACAATATTGTGAAGCTGGTAGAAATTTTCAAACACGTGCGCGATTTAAAAGGACCGATACTTATTCATGTTACTACTGAAAAGGGAAAAGGATATAGTCCTGCAGAAAAAGATGTAACGCGTCTTCACGGTGTTACACCATTCAATAAAGATACAGGTGTCTCGCCTAAATCTTCTGCGCCGGTTTCGTACACCAAAATTTTTGGAAATGCATTAGTCGAAATTTGCAAACACAATCCTAAAGTTGTCGGCATTACTGCTGCGATGCCGGACGGAACAGGCTTGGATATTTTACAGGAAGCTATGCCCGAAAAATTTTTTGATGTTGGCATAGCAGAACAACATGGTGTTACGTTTGCAGCAGGCATGGCTACCGAAGGATATATTCCTGTCGTCGCCATCTACTCGACATTTTTACAACGCGCATACGATCAAATCATTCATGATGTTACATTGCAAAATCTTCATGTTGTTTTTGTAATGGATCGCGCCGGTGTAGTCGGAGCGGATGGACCGACACATCACGGTGCGTTAGATTTGTCATTTCTTCGCTGCATTCCAAATATGGTAATCATGGCGCCGAAGGATGAATCGGAATTGCGCGACATGTTATTTACTGCTATTGAATATCGCGGCGGACCGATTGCACTTCGTTATCCGCGTGGCAATTCACTCGGCGTTCCTCTTCACGAAGGATTTAGAAAAATTGAAATTGCAACAGGTGAAACTATCCGTACGGGAAATGATGTTGCGATTCTTGCTGTTGGATCAATGGTACACAATTCGTTGATAGCTGCCGATCTTTTAGAGAAAGATGGTATTCTTGCCGAAGTTATTAATATGCGTTTTATAAAACCTCTTGATAAGAAAATATTAGATTCGATTGCACAACGATTTGATCGAATCATTACTGTCGAAGAAAACAGTACTGAAGGAGGTTTCGGTTCAGGCGTGTTAGAACATTTTGCAGCAACCGGTGTTTCGCATGTTCATGTGAAGGTTCATGGTTTGCCGGATTATTTTGTTGAACATGGCACTCCCGAAGAACTTCACAAGATTGTAAAATTAGATGCCACAGGCATTGCGGCAGTAACAAAAGAATTTTGTGTATCAAATCCATCACAAAAAAATAAAGTTGAACGACAGGCGCAATAATGGAATCAACAAAATCAAACAAAGAAAAAATTCGAATTGGCATTGTTGGACTTGGCTGGATAGCGCAAGTATTTCATGTACCGATTTTATTAAAATTACCCGATGTTGAAATTGCATGTGTGTGCGATAAAGATAAAGCAAGAGCGCGCGCAATTGCGGAAAAATATGGCATCAAACGATACTATGCGGATTACAATGAAATGCTGCTCTCGGAAGAATTAGATGCAATTGATATTTGTACGCCGACCGATATGCATAAAGAAGTTGCAATTGCAGGGATGGAATCTAAATGTGATGTCTTTGTAGAAAAACCTGTTGCACGAAAATACGATGAAGCTCTTGCAATTGTCGATGTTGCAAAAAAAACAAAAAGAAAATTAATGGTAGGCATGAACCATCGTTTTCGTCCTGATACAATGATGTTGCGCAGCTTTATAGAAAACAATGAACTTGGTAAAATATTTTATGTGAAATCCGGTTGGTTGAGAAAACCTGTTACGGAAAATAATTGGATTGCTCAAAAAGCTATTTCCGGCGGCGGCGTTGTTCTTGATCTCGGTATTGTGATGCTCGATTTAGGATTGTGGATGATGGGCTACCCGGAAATTACGCGCGTGAATGCAGCAAATTATTCTCATGTATCTCCCGGCGTAGAAGATTCGTCGGCAATTTTTCTTTCGACAAAAAGCGGTGCAACAGTTACCATTGAAGTCAGTTGGACATTCCAGATTGAAAACGAATTGCAGTACTGTAATATTTATGGAGAAGCCGGAAGCGGAAAAATCAATCCGTTGAAAATACATAAACAAATGCACGGGAACGTCGTGAATGTAACTCCGAGCAAAATTGATACAAATGATAATCTGCTCAAACGTTCCTACGAAAATGAATTGAAGCATTTTGTCGGAGCGGTTCGTGGATTGTACCCGCTCATTTCTACCGCACATGAAGCATTACAACGTATGAAAATTGTTGAAGCGATTTACAAATCTGCACAGAAGAAGAAAGAAATTTATCTTAAATAAAATATTTTTATTTAAGACACAGAGGCTGATGAAAACATTACTTCTCCTTTTTTTAGTAATACATATTTCCGTAGGAATGCAAAAAGAGACAAACACATTGCAAAATCTTGAAGCAAAGATTACAGCACTTCTACAAACACAACACGGAACTTTTGCAGTAGCTTTTACAGATATGCAAACGCATGAACAACTTTTAATGAACGCAAAAGAACAATTTCATGCGGCAAGTACAATGAAAACTCCCGTAATGATCGAAGTGTTTCGTCAGACAGAGCAAAAATTATTGTCGCTCAATGATTCGCTTACTGTTGTCAATAAATTTACAAGCATTATGGATAGCAGTATGTATTCATTGGAAATTGCCAGCGATAGTGATGATCACTTGTATAGTTCGATAGGAAAAAAAATATCAATCAGTGAATTGATCATTTCGATGATAACGGTGAGCAGTAATTTTGCAACAAATATTTTGATCGAAAAAGTTACAGCAAAAAATATTTTAGCAACAATGCGTTTGATGGGTGCAAAAGATATTCAAGTATTGCGTGGTGTGGAAGATAGCAAAGCATTTCAAGCCGGCAAAAATAATACAACTACTGCGTATGATTTGATGTTACTGTTCGAGCACCTTGCAAAGAAAACAGCAGTGAGCGAGAAGGCTTCAGACGAAATGATGCAGATATTATTTCAACAACAATTTAATGATATGCTACCGGCACTCTTACCAAAAGATGTTCGCGTCGCTCATAAAACCGGTTCTATTACCGGCGTGCAACATGATTCGGGAATTATTGTGTTGCCCGATGGAAGAAAATATGTGCTCGTAGTTCTTTCTAAAAATTTATCTTCAGCAAAGGAAGGAATTGCTACGATAGCAGAAATTTCCAAATTAATTTATGAATACGAAATACATTAGATGACGCGAGCTATAGCTTACAATGAAAAACTCCATTTTTTTTTCCAGAGCAGCAAAATTATTTTATCTTTCTTTCGGCGGACTTGTTGTCTTTATTTTTATCTTTGATTCATTGTTCATGCCTTGGTATGTGAATAAAGGCGGTACTTTTAGCGTTCCGAATGTTGTAGGCATGAAAGAAGAAGAAGCCGTTCAATTATTAGAAAAAAATAATCTTGAAGCCCGGCGCAGCGATATAAGAATAGATAAAGAGTATCCTATCGGGTATGTTGTTGCACAAAATCCAAATCCTTCTCAGATAGTAAAAAATGGACGCAGAGTATATCTAACAATATCCGGTGGAGAGCAAACTATTGAAATGCCTTCCTTACGAGGAAATTCTTTGCGCAATTCAAAATTTGTTTTGGATAGATATGGATTAATGCAAGGTACTATTGTTTATCAAGTTTCTACAGAATTTCCTGAAGGCACAATTATATCTCAAGGCGTTTTGCCTGGCACAAAAATTAAACGTGGAACGTACGTTGGAGTAACTGTAAGTGCCGGAGAATCAATTGATAGTATTAGTGTCCCCAATGTTATAGGAAAATCACTTGCTGAAGCGCAAAAAATATTGGTAGAGAAACGCTTAAAAGTTGGTTATATCACATATCAAGTGAATGCTGATGTATTACCAAATACTGTTATTGAACAAACTCCACAACCATCAGCAATTGTAACAACAGCAAAAACAATTGACCTTTTTATTGTTCAACCCAGCAAAATTATAGATAAAAAAAGATCAACTCTTGAAAATTAATTATGCACATTGATCAACATTCAAAAATAATTGCACCTTCATTGCTTGCGGCTAATTTTGCAAATCTTGAAAATGATATACGCAGTGTTGAACAAGCCGGCGCAGTCATGTTGCATCTTGATGTAATGGACGGACATTTTGTTCCGAACATCAGCTTTGGCGCACCTGTTATTCGCTCAATAAAAAAATGTACGTCTCTCATTCTCGACACACACTTAATGATTGAAAATCCTGATTTATACTTAGAAGATTTTCAACAAGCCGGTTCAACATTTTTAACAGTACATGTGGAAGCATGCAAACATCTGCATAGAACAATTACGCGAATTCGAGAATTGGGAATGCGTCCTGGTGTAAGTTTGAATCCGGCAACTCCTGTGTCTGCAATTTACGAAATTCTTCCTCTTGTTGATTTAGTATTGGTGATGTCTGTTAACCCGGGATTTGGCGGGCAAAAATTTATTCGATCAAGTATAGATAAAATTATTATGTTAGCCGACTATATTCGTTCTGAAAAATTAACTGCACTCATAGAGGTTGATGGTGGAATTGACGCAACGAATATTTCTTCGGTAACTCAAGCCGGTGCAAATATTATTGTTGCAGGCAATGCAATATTTAATTCTAACAACAGCAAAGAAACTTTTTTAGAATTAACCAAACAAATAATACCAAACGAAAAATAATGGATACTACGAAAACGTACGCAATAAAAAATGCCAAGATCATTACTCCGTTCAGAATTATTGAACAGGGGACCATCATTATTGATAATAAAAAAATATCGGGATTGGGCAAACATCACGATGTGCATGTGCCTGCGAAAATTCCATACTACGATGCTCACGGAATGATGATTACGCCTGGTTTTATAGATTTGCTTGTGCATGGCGGCGGTGGCGCTGGTTTCGCCGACGATGATGATAATGCTATTCACACTGTGTCGGATTTTTTTTTCAAACATGGAACGACAGGAATGTTGGCATCACTGTTCAGCAAAAAAATGAATTTGCTAAAAAAAGATGTGGTTCGTATTGCTGATTACGCCGATGCTCATACTGATTCCAATATTTGGGGAATTCACATGGAAGGTCCTTTCATCAATCCGAAACTGAAGGGCGCTCATAAAATAGAATATTTGTGGAAACCGGATGTTGATATGTGGAATGAATTATATTCTGCATGTAGAGGGTACATTAAATTGATGACGATTGCCCCGGAAGTTCCTGGTAATATTGATGTCATTCGTGCGGCAGCAAGTTGCGGCGTAGTGCCATCAATTGGTCACACATTGGCGTTGTATGATGATATTGAAAAAGCAATTGATAATGGTGCTGCGCATGTTACACACATGTTTAATGCTATGCGGCCGTTTCACCATCGTGAAGCAGGAATTATGGTTGCAGCGCTGTTGCGTAATGAGTTAAAAGTTGAACTTATTGCAGATGAAATTCATGTGAATCCCATCGTGATGAAACTTCTGTACAATATTAAGGGTGATGGCGGAATCATTTTAGTTACTGATGCTATTCGCGCCTGCGGAATGCCGGATGGTGATTACCACTTTATGGACCAAAAAATTATAGTGAAAAACAAAAGTGCATATCTTGAAAATGGTACGACGCTCGCCGGCAGCACATTAACCATGGAAGTTGCTATAAAAAATATGGTTCAGCAAGTTGGAGTGCCATTAACTTCAGCCGTACGTATGGCTTCGTTAAATGGTGCAAAAGTTTTAGGACGTGAACATCAGAAAGGCATTCTTGCTGTTGGTAAAGATGCTGATTTAGTTTTGATGAACGATAAGTTTGAAGTGCAAGCAACAATTTATGAAGGTGCAGTAAAATATCAGAAAGAAAAAATTATCAAGTAAATTTTTTTCTTAAAATAAATGTGTTCAAGGCGAAAGGATTATTTCTTTCGCCTTTTTCAATTTTAAAATAAGTTGACAATATTCTACACTAACCTTATATTGTTAATGCGTAATTAATAAATTATTAAATAATTAAGGAATAAATGAGGAATACCCGATGTTAGATGATATTGATATGGCAATTCTTGATTTGCTGCAAAAAAATGGACGAACACGAAGGAATGATCTTGCTTTAGCTGTAGGACTGAGTATTCCATCCATAAGCGAGAGGTTACGGAAACTTGAAGAGCATGATATTATTAAAGGATATACTACAATCCTTAATTCAAAAAAAATGGGAAAAGATATTACGGCGTTTATTACAGTAACCGTCGATTCATCAAAACATTATCCTTCTTTTCTTGAACATGCACAAGCGAATGAGGAAATTCTCGAAGTCCATTCTATTACAGGTAGTGGAACTCATCTCATTAAAATTCGTACGGAAAATACAGCTTCACTTGAAAAGTTACTTTCTAAAATTCAGGCATGGAGCGGTGTTTTTAATACAAGCACATCGGTTGTTCTTTCTACATTTAAAGAAACTACAAATTTGAAAATCAACAAAACAAAATAACAATTATAGGAGCCACACATTATGGCAAAAACTGTAAAACTCGTTTCATCATATTTTGGCGATAACCTTTTTACTTTAGAACGAATGAAGCAAATGCTTCCCGATGCTTCCTTTAAAAAAGTTCAAAATGTTATTCAGAAAGAAGAAAAATTAGACAGAGATACTGCGAACGTCGTTGCGATTGCAATGAAAGATTGGGCAATCTCAAAAGGTTGTACACACTATACGCATTGGTTTCAACCAATGACAGGTTTCACAGCAGAGAAACACGACTCGTTTATTGAACATGCTGAAGACGGCAAAGTAGTAGAATCATTTTCTTGGAAGCAACTTATTCAAGGCGAACCGGATGCGTCTTCATTTCCTTCGGGCGGTATTCGTTCAACATTTGAAGCACGAGGGTACACGATTTGGGATCCGACAAGTCCGGCATTTGTTTTGGAATATCCGCACGGCAATACGCTTTGCATCCCAAGTATTTTTATTTCTTACACCGGCGAAACACTTGATAAAAAATTACCGTTGATTCGTTCAGCAAAAGCATTGAACGATTCCACATTGGCGCTCTTGAAATTTTTTAATAATCCGGCGAAGCGCGTATTTTCTACACTTGGAATTGAACAAGAATATTTTTTAATCGATCGTTCATATTACAAAGCTCGTCCGGATATTAGTGCAACCGGTAGAACATTGTTCGGCATTGCACCGGCAAAACATCAGCAATTGGAAGATCAATATTTTGGAAATATTCCTGAACGTGCTTTTGCGTTTATGACAGAGATAGAAGAGGAATCGTATAAGTTAGGCATCCCTTTGAAAACTCGTCACAATGAAGTCGCTCCAAATCAATTTGAAGTTGCACCGATTTATGAAGACACAAACATCGCAGTAGATCATAATCAAATTATTATGGACTTGATGGATCGCGTTGCGCAACGCCACAATTTAGCTGTCTTGTTACATGAAAAACCTTTTGCCCACATCAATGGAAGTGGTAAACATAGTAACTGGGCGATTGGTACTGATACTGGTGAAAATCTTTTAAATCCCGGCAATACGCCGCAATCAAATTTACAATTTTTAGTATTGCTGATTTCTATTATTAAAGCGGTGTACGACAATGCAAAAATTTTACGTTCAGCAGTTGCATCTGCGGCAAATGATCATCGCCTTGGTGCGAACGAAGCGCCGCCGGCAATTATTTCTGTCTTCCTTGGTGAATCATTAACACGAGTGTTGAATGATTTAGAAAAAGGTCAGACGACAAATACAAATGATCAAGCATGGCTTTCAGTAGGCATTGATAAAATTCCGGAAATTAAAAAAGATAATACTGATAGAAATAGAACTTCACCATTTGCATTTACCGGTAATAAATTTGAATTCCGCGCAGTTGGTTCTTCCCAAACTTCATCCACTGCAATTACCGTACTGAATACGGCTGTTGCTGATCAATTTGATCAGGCACGCACAGCAATTGAAAATGAATTAGCGAAAGGAAAAGATTTTAACTCCGCAGTAATTAATGTGGTGCGTGAGATGTACAAGGTTTCCAAAAAAGTTCTTTTTGAAGGTGATGGTTATTCTGCTGAGTGGCAGAAAGAAGCAAAGAGACGCGGATTGCCGAACATCAAATCCACACCGGAAGCGCTGAAAGCTATTCACAGCAAAGAAGCAGTTCAATTATTCGGTGCGTATAAAGTGTTAACCGAACGTGAACTTGATTCGCGTTACCATATTGATTTGGAAAATTATATCAAACAAATTGATATTGAAGCGAAAGTTACCATGGACATGGCTGTAACACTTTTTGTTCCAGGCACTTCAAAATATATTACTGAATTATCTGCATCAATTGCAGGCTTAAAACAAACACTTGGCAAAGGTGATAAAGCTGCAAAATCATTGACGGCATTAGTAAAACTTATTTCAGCAGACCTTGCTGCATTACAAAATGCACATACTGCACTTGAAAAAAGTCTTGCTGCTGCAGAAACGAAGAGCGATATCGCGAAAAAAGGTGAGGCGTTTCTTGTTGTGAAAGAACATTCTGAAAAAGTGCGTGCCTTAGTTGATAACCTCGAAAAAATAGTTGCACGTAAACATTGGCCTGTACCGCAATACAAAGATATGCTTGCAAGCTTGTAAACATTTCTTTCTTCATACTGAAACCTATACAGTTGTTGCGACTGTATAGGTTTTTTTATGTACTCTGTGTTTATTCCTTTTCGGGTTCGATACCCCGAAGCTTGCTTCGTCATTCCCGCATGTTTTAAGCGGGAATCCATTAAAACTCTGATGGACTCCCGATAAAAGCATTCGGGAGTAACAAGAGAATTCCCCGTCCCGCCTTGCGGTACTGCGGGGCTGCTTTATTTGAAAAAGATTTTTTGTTTTTCTTTCTGCAAAACATTTTGCATATTTTTCAGCATAGTTTCACATAACACTACCGCCTATGAGTTATTCTAAAATTTTGTATTCGGTGCAAGAACGCATTTGCACAATCACAATGCATCGTCCGGAAAAACGCAATGCTCTTGATGATATTGTTATTCAAGAACTCACCTCTGCGATTGTTGCCGCATCGAAAGACACCGCTGTAAAAGTTATTGTTCTCACCGGACATAATTCTATTTTCTGCGCCGGTGCAGATTTGGAATATCTTCAAAAACTTTCTCACTACGATTTCAACCAAAACTTAGATGACTCGAAATCGCTCATGAGATTATTTCAACTCATGTACACATTGCGAAAACCAATTATAGCAAAAGTAAACGGTCCGGCTATTGCAGGCGGATGTGGACTTGCTACAGTATGCGATATTATTATTGCATCAAGTGCTGCAACATTCGGTTACACGGAAGTGAAAATTGGTTTTATTCCGGCAATCGTTCTACCGTTTCTGGTAAAAAGAATTGGTGAAGCAAAGGCGCGCGAGTTAGTGTTGACAGGAAATATTCTTTCTGCACATCAAGCGCTTTCCATTGGTTTGGTGAATGAAGTTGTTGATGCAGATACTCTGGATACTCGTGTTACTGAAATTTCGCAAGCGCTTTGTAACGGAAGCAGTAATTCTTCGATGGGCTTAATAAAAGAAATGTTGTCAACAATTGGCAGCATGAATATAAATGATGCACTTGAATTTGCTTCCAACATGAATGCTGTTGTGCGCATGTCTGAAGATTGTAAAAAAGGGATCAGTGCTTTTATCAACAAAGAAAAAAATATTTGGTGAAATTATGAATCTCGTTTCCGTGATACGCAATGTTCCTGATTTTCCGAAAAAAGGAATTATGTTCCGCGACATTACAACAGTGTTGCAAAATAAAGAGGCGTTGCAATTTTGTATTGATTCGTTGTACGAGCAATATAAAAATGCCGGTATTCAAAAAGTTGTCGGCATCGAATCGCGCGGATTTATTCTTGGCGCTGCATTAGCATACAAACTTGGTGTCGGCTTTGTGCCGATTCGTAAGCCGGGCAAATTGCCTTCAGCAAAAATTAAACAAGAGTATCAACTGGAATACGGAACCGATGCAATGGAATTGCATACGGATGCAATTGCCAAAGGCGAACGAGTATTGTTGCACGATGATTTGCTTGCAACCGGTGGAACCATTGGCGCGGCGTGTTCGCTGATAGAAAAATTGGACGGCAACATTGTCTCACTTTCATTTATTATTGAATTATCTTTTCTTCAACCGCGGTTTAAACTTTCGAAGTACAATATTTTTTCTTTAGTTCAATATGATAGTGAATAAATTAACTTTTGATGTATGAAAACAATCATCGAGCCGTTCAAAATTAAATCTGTTGAGCCAATTAATTTTACTACTGTGGAAGAACGGATTGTTGTGTTACGTGAAGCTCACTACAATCCTTTCTTAATTCGCGCGGCGGATGTTCTCATCGATTTACTGACAGACAGCGGTACTTCTGCAATGAGTTCGAAACAATGGGCGGGAATGATGGATGGTGATGAATCGTATGCCGGCGCTCGAAGTTTTTTTCGATTCGAAAGCAAAGTACGTGAACTCACCGGATTGAAACATATTATTCCGACACACCAAGGACGCGCAGCAGAAAAAATTTTATTTTCTATTATCGGCGGAGCCGGCAACTATATTCCCAACAATACACATTTCGATACGACACGCGCCAATGTGGAATTTTCGGGTGCAGTGGCAGTGGATTTTCCAACGGAAGAAGGGACGCGCCCAGAACTTATTGCTGACTTCAAAGGCAATATGAATATTCCTGCGCTGGAAAAATTTATTAAAGAAACAGGAGCGGAACATATTCCAGTTTGTTTCATCACGATAACAAATAATTCCGGCGGCGGTCAACCTGTTTCGATGGAGAATATTCGAGAAACAAAAAAAGTGCTGAAGAAATATAATATCCCGCTTTTTTTAGATGCTTGTCGTTTTGCAGAAAATGCATTCTTCATCAAAAAGAGAGAAAGGGGCTACGCCGAAAAACCGGTAAAGGAAATCGTACAAGAAATGTTTTCGTATGCTGATGGCGCTACAATGAGTGCAAAGAAAGATGCGATTGTAAATATGGGCGGATTTCTTGCGATCAATAATGATGCTCTTGCGATGAATGCACGCAATCTTTTAATTGTTACAGAAGGGTTTCCAACATACGGCGGATTGTCGGGACGAGATTTAGAAGCTATCGCCCAAGGTTTGGACGAAGTGTTGGATGAACATTATCTCACATACAGATTGCGTTCAGTTGAATATCTCGGAAATAAAATCAGTGAAGCCGGCGTTCCAATAATTCAGCCGCCCGGAGGTCATGCAATTTATATTGATGCAAAAAATTTTTTGCCGCACATTCCGCCGCACCAATATCCCGGGCAAGCAATTGTGTGCGAACTGTATAAAGTTGGCGGCATTCGCTCTGTTGAAATTGGAAGCGTGATGTTTGGAAAATATGATGCGAATAAAAATCTTCTCTCTCCGCCAATGGAACTTGTTCGTTTAGCAATTCCCAGAAGAGTGTACACGCAAAGCCACATAGATTATGTTGTTGAATGCGTTCTTGAAGTTTTGAAAAATAAAAATTCTCTTCGCGGCTATACAATAACGTACGAAGCGCCGCAATTACGACACTTTACCGCGCAATTTAAACCATTATAAATCGCCATCAAATTTCATTGCAAAGAAAAGCATTTCTTTGTATTTTTGTCGTGCAATGATGATTCAATGTCCAGTGTGCTCGGTTAATAATGACGATTTGCTTCTCCGATGCACGTCGTGTGGTAGTAACATTCAAGAACGCGTGCCCAATCTAAATTTATTTTCTACGGTTTGGTTGCTTATTGAAAGCCCGACTGCTGCGTGTAAGAAAATAATTCTTGCTGAACAAAAAAATTACATTTTCCTGTTAACAATGTTTGGAGGCATTGCAGCAGCATTCGCAATGCTGTGGGGAATACATATTGGCGATCGTCTTGAGAATGTTTTTTACATAATGGCGATTGGAATTCTTAGTGGATGTGTTGTGGGGTTTCCGCTTTTATTTGTAATGACGTACGCTGTTCATTGGCTTTTATCAATTGTACATGGAAAAGGAACAATTAGAAATACACTTGCAATTCTTAGCTGGTCGTTTGTACCAATCATGCTATCAGTTGTATTTATATTGCCGTTGGAATTAGCGACACTTGGTTCAATATTTTTTTCAACGAACCCGCATCCGTTTGATGTGAAACCCGAAGTGTACAGCGTGCTGATTGGTCTTGATGGAATGGCGGTAGTGTGGTCGATACTTCTTGCAACTCTTGGTGTGCGGATGGAACAACGAACGACATTTTCAAGAGCAATGCTTAGTATTGTTATCGTACTGAGCGGCACAGCTTATGCTTGTTTTGAAATCATAAAAATTTTGTAACTACTCAGCGAAAACAACCCCACCCTTTATCCCTCCCCTTTTAGGGGAGGG
>CAYHZL010000058.1:0-17786 GCA_964361075.1 uncultured Chitinophagaceae bacterium | reverse complement strand
CGAGGGAGCGAAGCGACCGAAGCAATCTTTCAATTAAAAAGAAAAAACGAGATTGCTTCGCCAAAGAACGGCTCGCAATGACAATTTTTTTAGGTTTTTAGAGATGCCCATTACAGTAATACTGAAAATATTTCACAAACATTAGAAGAAGTGAGTAAGTTGTTGGAAGGATATTCTCGCGCAATTAGTTTGAATCAATAAATATTCTGACTTCTTACTTCTGATTTCTGAATTCCGTAGGAGAAAAAATGGTCGTCGTCGTAGAACAAAATGCTACCGAAAAAGATATTGAACAAATTATCCGCGTCTTGCACGATTTTGGTTTTGATGTGCATCGTTCTACCGGTGTCAGTCAAACAGTGCTGGGTGCAATCGGCGTAAAGCCGGATTTCGATATGCGTCAGTTGGAATTAATGTCCGGCGTTGCACATGTTTATCGTATCACCGAACCGTATAAACTTGCCAGCCGCTCTTTCAAAAAAGAAAATTCTGTTTTCGATATCAAGGGAGTGAAGATAGGCGGAAATGAAATTGTGGTAATGGCGGGACCATGTTCGGTTGAAAGCGAAGTGCAAATTTTTACGATTGCTGAATCGGTAAAGAAAGCCGGAGCCAAAGTGTTGCGCGGCGGTGCATTCAAACCGCGTTCATCACCGTACGCATTTCAAGGAATGGGCGAAGAAGGATTGAAGCTGATGCGCAAAGCGGCAGATGCATTCGGATTGTTGGTGATTACCGAAGTGATGGATAGTACACAGATTGCATTAGTTGAACGTTACACCGATATCATCCAAGTTGGTGCGCGTAACATGCAGAACTATAATTTTCTGAAAGACCTCGGCAAAGCAACAGCGCCGGTAATGTTGAAGCGCGGTCTTTCGGCAACGTATGAAGAATGGCTGATGTCGGCGGAATACATTCTTTCCAACGGCAATAAACAAGTGATGTTATGCGAGCGCGGTATCCGCACGTATGAAACCAGCACACGCAACACAATGGATATCGGTGCGATACCGGTGATTCATGCGCGAAGCCATTTACCAATTGTTGCTGATCCGTCGCACGGAATTGGCATTCGCGATAAAGTGATACCGATGGCGCTTGCATCAGTTGCTGCCGGCGCTGATGCGGTGATTGTTGAAGTGCATCACGATCCCGACAAAGCAAAATCAGATGGCGCACAATCGCTCTATCCAAAACAGTTTGAAGCAATGATGCAACAGATTCGTGGTATTGCAGAAGCGATTGGCAGAAAAATTTTATAAAAGGATGAAGGATGAATTATTTTTCATCCTTCATCCTTCATCCTTACATGAAACAACCTCTCAATATTACCATCATTGGTCTCGGTGTGCTCGGCGGTTCGCTCGCACTCGCGTTGAAGCAGAATGTCCCGTCTGTTATCATTACCGGATTGAGTTCTTCCGAAGCGATTGAGAGAGCGAAAAAAAGAAAAGCGATTGACCGCGTTGCTGGAACAATACATGATGCGGTGAAAGATGCCGATATTATTTTCGTTTGTGTGCCGGTCAAGGCAATTCTTACGCTGCTTCCGCAGATTGCACGCTCGTGCAAACTAAACGCAATCATTTCCGATGTTGGCAGTACGAAGAATGTTATTTGCGCCGCAGGAAAAAAACTTTTTACGAAGAAAGGAATTTTTGTCGGCGGGCATCCGATGGCGGGTTCAGAAGGAAGCGGATTTCAATTTGCTGATGCGCTCTTATTTCAGAATGCTGTCTATGTGCTTTGTGTGGAGCCGAACAAGCGAAAAAAGATTGCGCACTTCACTGCGCTCTTGCATGCGATTGGTGCGCGCGTGTTGTTTCTTTCTGCGCGTGAACATGACCGTATTGCCGCCACAATCAGTCATCTGCCGCAATTGATTGCCGTTGCGATGATGAATTTGGCAAGTGAGCGCAACAAAACAAATCCTGCATACTTGCAGCTTGCCGCAGGCGGGTTCCGCGATATTACGCGTATTGCTTCCAGTCCTTACGCAATGTGGAATGATATTCTCGCGACAAATAAACCGGAAGTACGTTCTGCGATAAAAAGTTTTCGTACACTGTTGACGCAATTTGATCAACAATTATCTGCTTCCACTCTTTCTCATTTCGAAAAAAGTTTTACGCGCGCAAAAACGGTACGCGATGCTATTCCCAAAAACTCTAAAGGATTTCTCCACCCTCTGCACGACTTGTTTGTTTCTGTGGATGATAAACCGGGCGTGCTTGCCGAAATTACTACCGCTCTTGCCACAGCAAAAATAAATATCAAAGATATTGAATTATTGAAAATACGCGAAGGACGAGGCGGAACATTCCGCCTTGCGTTTGATACAGCCAAGATTGCCGAACGTGCTGCACTTGTATTGAGGGCAAAAAAGTTGAAGGTGATTGAGTAGCTGGAAAGAAGGGGTAGGATGAGAAAAAATAATTTCATTCGCCGCGGCGAATGAAATTACTTACGATGCAATAATAAAAAAAGTCGGACACTTTTAACGTATCCGACTTTTTCCGTTCTACTCTAACAACATCACTTTTTCTTTTTTCCGCTCATCCGTTCAACAATAATTCGTACACCATCGAGTACAAGTGTCGGTTCATGTTTGTTGATGAGCTTCGATTGTTTCTTCATTAATTCGGAATATCCTCCGGTGGCTATTACTGTAGGATAATCATCGATTTCTTTTGAAATTCTTCGAATCATTGCTTCCATCGAATCGAGCGCGCCATACAAAATTCCCGATTGCATACTGGCAACAGTATTTTTTCCGATGACCTGTTCAGGAAAATGTAAATCAATCTTTGGCAATTTCGCAGCACGGCGATGAAGTTCTGAAGCTGTCGTTTCAATTCCAGCAGTAATCACACCGCCGAGATAATTTCCTTCTTTTGAAATAACATCGTATGTGGTTGCTGTTCCAAAATCTACAATGATGAGTGGTCCTTTATATTTCTTAAATCCCGCAACTGCATTGCACAAACGGTCTGCACCAACGGAATTTGGAGATTCATATAAAATATTTATGCCGAGCGGTAAGTCTGCGGAGACGATAATTGGCTCGACATGAAAATATTTTTTTGACATGCGGCTTACCACATCGGTGAGATTGGGAACAACAGACGAAATACCGACTGCGGAAATTTTCTTTGTAGAAATTTTTGCGTCTTCGCAAAATGTTCTTAACAACGCACCGAATTCATCTTCTGTTCGCGTAACAAAACTTGTTACACGCCAATCGCCGAGCAATTTATTTTTATCATAAATACCAAACACAGTATGTGTGTTGCCGATATCGACTGCTAAAATCATGTCTATCCTTTTAATGTGATGTGAAGTTTTACTATCTAACTGAAGTTATGCAAACGTCATGCTGAACTTGTCACGCTGTACGTGATGCCGTACAGCGGCATTTCAGCATCTAACGTTCAAAATTTAGAACAGATTCGAAGATGCTGAAACAAGTTCAGCATGACGAATCTACTTTTGACACAGTCTCGATGCCTTCGGCAGAAAACTATATGAACTATGTTCCTATGTGGTTCTTAGTTTTAATATCCTACCGAAACATCGCCCGCATACACCGGTCGGATTTGCCCGTCCGGTGTTTGAATGAGCAGCGCGCCGTCTTGCGCAAGGTCTTTTGCGATTACTTCAGCCGAAGAATCTTGCTCTATCAATACAATTTTTTTACCAAAGATGAAAGTTCTTTCTTTCCATTCTTCTATAATGGAAACGCTGGAAGTTTTCAATTGCGTATATCGTTTTTCAATTTCAACCAATATGGATTGTAGCAAACGCACTCTGTTTATTTTTTTTACTGAATGCTGTCGGAGCGATGTGGCGATTGCCGCCACACCATCGGAAAAATTGCGTTGGTTAACATTGAGACCGATACCGACTATTAATTTTTCAGTTGTTCTATCGGGTGTAACTGATGATTCGAGCAACATACCGCATACTTTTTTATCTCCAATAAGCAAATCATTCGGCCATTTACATTTCACTGTTACACCGGTAACAGATTGAATTGCATCGGCAACGGCAAGTGCGATTGCATACGGAACAAGTGCAGGATTTTGAAGCGCGTGCAGTTCCCGAAAAACAATGGTGAATAAAATATTTTCACCTTTTGCTGCAAGCCACGTTCTCCCGAGCCGTCCGCGTCCGGCTGTTTGTTCTTCTGCGACAACGATTGTGCCGTGCGGTGATTCTTCCTTCGTTAATGTTTTTGCGAAAGTATTGGTAGAATCAATTGTGTCAAAAACATACATCCACTTTCCAGTCCACGCTGTCGTCAATCCTTTTTGAATTTTTTCTCTGGTCATCATTTAGCCGCAACAAAATAGTCAATTCTTAAATTCATTGTCAAGATATCTTTGAGTAACGGTTGAATAAAAATTAAGGTAACTGATGTTACGCAAAACACAAAATAGACCGCTGATGACACAGATTAAACTGATGTACACAGATTTAAATCCTCGAAAATCTGTCAAAATCAGCGTTATCCGTGTTCTATTATTCTTTAAATCGTTCTTTTTTCTCATAAAAATTGAACTTTGCGTAACTTCAGTTAGTAACAAATGTGGAAATGATTGCTTGCTTCGTTGAACTTCCGACAAGATGACAATAAAATTAATATTGTCAGCAAAACTCACAATTCACCTGCCATGATGGCGTATCAACTAAAATTAAACATACTTGATTTTTATATATTTCAGCTATTTTCGATATGTCAATGTTGGCACGATGGTTGCGAAAAGTAAAGTAAAAAAAAGCAAATTCTTCATCAATAAAAATAAAAGGAATACGAACATGGCTGGAAAAATTATTGGCATTGACTTAGGGACGACTAATTCAGTTGTTGCAGTGATGGAAGGTAACGATCCGGTTGTTATTGCAAATACGGAAGGCTTCCGCACGACACCATCAATTGTTGGTTTCGCAAAAAATGGCGAGCGACTTGTTGGGCAAGCGGCAAAGCGCCAGTCTGTAACTAATTCGCAAAATACAGTTTTCTCTATCAAAAGATTTATGGGACGCTTCATGAACGAAGTGAACGAAGAAATGAAGCTTGTTCCGTATCAAGTTGTTACCGGTGATAACAACACTGCGCGTGTACAAATTAGCGACCGAAAATATTCTCCACCGGAAATCTCGGCTATGATTCTTCAAAAGATGAAACAAACTGCGGAAGATTATCTCGGACAAAAAGTAACCGAAGCCGTGATTACCGTGCCGGCGTATTTTAACGATGCTCAACGGCAAGCGACCAAAGAAGCAGGCGAAATTGCAGGATTGAATGTTCGTCGTATCATCAATGAGCCGACAGCAGCGGCGCTTGCATACGGTTTGGATAAAAAACACAAAGATTCAATCGTTGCAGTGTTTGATCTTGGAGGCGGCACGTTTGATATTTCCGTCCTCGAACTTGGTGACGGTGTCTTTGAAGTGAAATCAACAAACGGCGATACACATCTTGGTGGTGATAATTTCGATCAGCGTTTAATTGAATACATCGCAGAAGAATTTAAAAAGCAAGAAGGAATTGATTTGCTGAAAGATCCGATGGCGTTGCAGCGTTTGCGCGAAGCAGCGGAAAAAGCAAAAATCGAACTTTCGCAATTGAATCAAACAGAAATCAATCTTCCGTTCGTTACAGCAACTGCCGATGGTCCGAAGCATTTGAATTTAAATTTAACGCGCGCAAAGTTCGAAAATCTTGTTGATGATTTAATAAAGCGCTGCATTCCTCCGGTTGAAAAAGCGTTGAAGGATGCCGGACTTTCACCGACACAAATTGATGAAATTATTTTAGTCGGCGGTATGACACGTGTTCCGCGCGTGCAACAACTTGTAAAAGATATTTTTGGAAAAGAAGGACACAAAGGCGTTAACCCTGATGAAGTTGTTGCGATCGGTGCAGCAATTCAAGGCGGTGTTCTCTCCGGTGATGTTACCGACGTGCTCTTGCTCGATGTTACTCCACTGTCGCTTGGTATTGAAACACTCGGCGGCGTGATGACACGAATGATTGATGCGAACACAACAATTCCGACAAAGAAAAGTGAAGTATTCAGTACGGCGGCGGATAATCAACCGTCGGTTGAAATTCACATCTTGCAAGGCGAGCGTCCGATGGCGCAAGATAACCGCACACTCGGTCGTTTCCATTTGGATGGTATTCCTCCTTCACAGCGCGGCGTTCCTCAAATTGAAGTTACATTTGATATTGATGCGAATGGTATGTTGCATGTGATGGCAAAAGACAAAGCAACGAATAAAGAACAAAGTATTCGTATTACATCGTCATCCGGATTGAGTAAAGAAGAAGTTGAAAAAATGAAAAAGGATGCCGAAGCACATGCCGCGGAAGACAAGACACGCAAGGAAGAGATTGAAACTAAAAACCAAGCGGATAATCTTGTGTTCTCGACACGCAAACAGTTGAAAGATGTTGGCGATAAAGTTGATGCTGAAACAAAAGGCAAACTTGAAGCTGGTGCAACTGCACTTGAAGAAGCAATCAAAGCAAATAATTCTGCTGATATTAAAGCCAAGATGGATGCATTGAATGCTGTGTGGAACGAAGTCTCTGCAAAAATGTATGAGGCAACGAAAAACCAGCAAGCAAATCCCGAAGCGCAGCAACAAGCAGGTGGCGGCTCACAACAAACGTCATCTTCAGGTGGCGGCGATGGTAAGAAAGTAGAAAACGCCGACTTTGAAGTTGTTGATGATAAGTAATGAAGTAAGAAGTATTAAGTAACTGATGTTACGCAAAACAAAAAATAGACCACGGATGACACGGAAAAAATTGATTTACACAGATTTAAATCCGTGAAAATCCGCGTTTTTACCGTGTAATCTGCGGTGAATGTTTTTTTCCAATGCTTTTGCGTAACTTCAGTAAGTAATAGTAAAGAAAAAGGCGGCTTGCGTATTTTGCGTTAGTCGCTTTTTTTGTAAAAAAATATAACAACGTCATGGTGTAATTTTTTCAGTAATCTATTTGATCGCTGGTACAAGATTTTGCAGATTGTTGATTATAGATGTGTTGATTGATGTCTTCTTGGGAAGTAACGGATTATGGATACCAATAGAGAAAAAATAAAATCGATATTGACTTGTCTTGATGAAGAAGACTATGAAAAAGCTTTTGGAGAACTTCATAATCTTCCTGCAATAATTACCAACCTAAGTTTGTTCATTGGCGGAATTGTTTTTCTTTCTCGGAAACAATGGAACAAAGCAGCAAGAAAATTTGAAGAATTATCAAAAAAATTGGATCCAAATGTTTCAGATGAGGAATATGTTCTTTTCTATTTTATTCAATCCTTAAGAAACATCACTCACCCGAAAAAAGAGAAAGAGAGTGACGTGTTTGAATTAAATGAAAAGAGATTGCGTTCTCTTTCGCAGAAGAATATCAATATAGATGACGTTAAATCTACTTTTCTTATTCTTAAGGGAATTCGTGTGCTTAAAGAAATGAATAACATAGAAATGCTGAACTCACAAAACTTAGTATTGATTGAGCAATCAATTGTCAATATTAAATCTACTGAATTGTTTACTAAATATTACAGGGAAGACCACCAGATTCTCTTTCTTCTGAGTCTATTATCCAGCGATATAATTAAAAGGATTGTTTATTTGATTTATATTAATGCTGTTTATGATGTCTTTCATTCAGCAAATGTGGAAGAACAAGAAAGAACTCTCCGAAGGATAAATGATTTGATAAAGAGAATCGAGCCAAGAATAAATAACAGTGAACATTCGATTCCAATCTTCTATAAAATGTTAAAGAGAGCGTATAATGAATGGACGTTTTCATGGTTTGCTTCTCAAAACAAATTTCAAGAAGGTTTTGATTGGCTCGAATCTATGGTTGATGGTAAAGGTATGGACTTCCTTCGTGTGATAGAACCGGATCCAAATCCACCCAAGAAAAATGACTGAGTAATAAGGCAAATGTTCTGAAGGATAATATATAAATTCAATTTGAATGCAAGAAAGGGAATGTCCTATGTCGCTAAGAGATTTATTATTTCAAGGTCCATCTCCATATTTTACAGTTCCTAATGAACACATTCCATATAAGAGGTACGATATAGATGGGATTGTTGAATATACACCTATATTTGACAGTCAAGGGGAGGGGGAAACCATTGAAATAAAAAAGAAACTTTTGACATATTATTCAACTGCAGAATTCTATATTGACTACTTAGAAACCATTCAGGATACTATTATTAAGAATCAAATATTTGAGAGGTTTTATAAAATTACCGAAGATTTTTTGGGTTGGAAGGAAAAAAACAGAGATGATGTTTATCGCGTATCAATCCCATTCGAATTGGGTGAAATGCTTTCTGAAAGAGAAAATTATGATGAAGCAATATATGTGTTTGAACATAGCACGGGAGAGTTGGAAAAAAGTAAAGATGCTATAGAAAAATGTAAATACCATCGGGATGGTTTTATTTATGATAAACTTAAAAATATATTAAAAGATTTATCATCTCAAGAACAAAAGCAATTAATTGGATATAGCAGAGTATTCAAAATCGAAATATCGTTGAGAGAATTAATAGATACAATACTTAAAGATAAATTTAAAAATACTAATTGGTTGGAAGGCGATAATAACACTGATTTAAAACAGATTAAAATCAGTGTTTTGGAAAGGAAAACTGGGTATGAAAAAAATTCATATTTCAAAGATGATACACAGAAAAAATCATTGATAGATTTTATGACATTTCAAGAACTAGTAAAAGTAGTTGAAGTACATTGGGATAAATTCAAAGAAATATTTGGAAATAAAAAGTTGGTTTTAGGGATTTTAGAGAGCGTTATTTTTATTAGGAATGATGTTGCGCACGCAAGATTCTTAGATGATAAGCAATTACAAAAAATAGAACAAGATTTTTTCGAACTAAAGAAAATCTTCAAAAAAGATAAAGTTGAGATTCCTCGCTACGCTCGGAATGACAATCATCCAAAATTGTCTTAACTCAAAACTCAAAACATAAGAACCTGAAACTTGAAACCTAAAACAAGACTATGAATTTCAATAAATTTACAATCAAATCGCAGGAAGCTGTGCAGAACGCACAGGAAATTGCATCGAGTTATGGTAATCAATCCATCGAGCCGGAACATTTGCTTGCGGCGTTAGTGCAGGATGCGCAAGGTGTTGTCATTCCTGTTTTGCAAAAGCTTGGTGCAAATGTGAATTACATAAAAATTAAGGTGAATGAACTTATCGAGCGGCTGCCGAAAGTGCAAGGCGATATGCAATCGTACGCATCACAATCGCTAACGAAACTTTTCGAGCAAGCACAAAAAGAGACAGAAAATTTAAAAGATGAATTTATCAGCACGGAACATTTGCTGCTTGCGCTGCTTGAGCAAAAACAAAATGCTGCTGCAAAATTACTGCTCGATCAAGGAATTAATTCCGAAGAGACTTTAAAAGCATTAAAAGATATGCGCGGTTCACATCGCGTAACCGATCAGACACCGGAAGATAAATTTCAATCACTGCAAAAATTCGGACGCGATTTGAACGAACTTGCACGCAAAGGAAAACTTGATCCGGTCATTGGACGTGTGGATGAAATACGCCGTGTGTTGCAAGTGCTTTCGCGCAGGACAAAAAATAATCCGGTGCTCATCGGCGAATCGGGTGTTGGCAAAACTGCTATCGCCGAAGGATTGGCGTATCGAATTATTCAGGGAGACGTACCGGAAAATTTGAAAACAAAACGCATCGTCGCGCTGGACATGGCGGCAATGATTGCCGGTGCAAGTTTCCGCGGACAGTTTGAAGAACGATTGAAAGCAGTATTGAAAGAGATCGAAAATTCCAACGGCGAAATTATTTTATTTATTGATGAGATGCACACATTGGTTGGTGCCGGCGCGGCGCAAGGTTCAGTTGATGCGGCGAATATGTTAAAACCTGCGCTTGCCCGCGGCGATCTGCGTGCGATTGGTGCGACAACGCTCGACGAGTATCGCAAGTATATCGAAAAAGATCCTGCTCTCGAACGCCGTTTTCAACCGGTGTTGATTGAAGAGCCAAGTGTTGAAGATACAGTTTCAATTTTGCGCGGGCTCTCCGAACGGTACGAAGTGCATCACGGCGTGCGCATTACCGACGGCGCAATTATTGCCGCAGCGCAGTTAAGTCATCGGTACATTTCCGACCGCTTCCTGCCGGACAAAGCAATTGATCTTGTTGATGAAGCTGCGTCAAAACTTCGCATCGAAATTGATTCGATGCCGGAAGAGTTGGATATGATCGAGCGAAAAATTAAACAACTTGAAATAGAACGCGAAGCAGTGAAGCGCGAGTTGACCGCCGAGTATGCGAATGATTCTGACAAACAAACAATTCATACACACATTCAAGAAATAGAAAAAGAGTTGGCAGAGATTGGCGCGCAGCGTTTGTCGCTCAGAGTGCATTGGGAAAATGAAAAGGAACTTATTCAATCAATACGCAGCATGAAAAGTGAAATTGAACATGTGCGCACGGAAGCTGATAAAAAAGAACGTGAAGGTGATTTGGGAAAAGTTGCCGAATTGCGGTACGGAACATTAACAACGCTCGAAAAAAAATTGAAGGAAGCAACGACGAAACTTTCTGAAATTCAAAAAGACCAACGCATGTTGAAAGAAGAAGTTGATGCTGAAGATATCGCAGAAATTGTTTCGAAGTGGACAGGAATTCCTGTAACACGTATGCTGGAAAGTGAACGTTTAAAACTTCTTCATCTTGAAGAAAAAATTCATGAGCGAATGGTGAATCAAGAAGAAGCTGTGCGCTCAGTGGCTGATGCTATTCGAAGAAGCAGAGCCGGATTGCAAGACGAGAAGAAGCCGATTGGTTCGTTTATTTTTCTTGGCACAACGGGCGTCGGCAAAACAGAACTTGCCCGTTCGCTGGCGGAATTATTATTCAACGATGAGAACGCATTGGTGCGTATTGATATGAGCGAGTATATGGAAAAATTTTCTGTCTCGCGTCTCATCGGTGCGCCTCCGGGATATGTCGGCTACGAAGAAGGCGGACAATTAACCGAAGCCGTGCGCCGCAAACCGTACAGTGTTGTGTTGCTCGATGAAATTGAAAAAGCACATCCTGAAGTGTTTAACGTGTTGCTGCAATTGCTTGATGATGGACGGCTGACCGATTCAAAAGGGCATACGGTGAATTTTAAAAACACAATTATCATCATGACTTCGAATTTAGGTTCGCATTTGATTCAAGAAAAACTTGCGTATATGGAGAGCGATGAAGATTGGGAAAATTTTTCCGGTGAATTGCGCACACAATTATATGTGTTGCTGCGTCAAACAATTCGTCCGGAATTTTTGAATCGTGTTGATGAAATTATTCTCTTCAAACCGCTCACCAAAAATGATATTAAAAAGGTGATTGAAATCCAATTGCGCAGAGTAGACCACATGCTTGATCAAAAAGAAATGAAACTTGTGGTAACGAATGATGCCAAAGAGTGGCTTGTGCGTCTTGGCTACGATCCGAGTTTTGGCGCAAGACCTTTGAAGCGCGTGATCCAGAAGCATATTATTGATGTGCTCTCAACAAAAATTCTTTCCGGTGAATTTGTGGACGGAGATGCAGTTGAGTTAACTTGCGTACGGGAAGGCGAATTGTTGATGCGTACGTTGGCGAAGTAAAGTTGCAGACAAGTTCAACTCTTTCTATATTTAACAAAAAGGAGATAAAAATATGCGCTCATCAAGCGGCACTGTAGCACGAAAAAAACTTGTTCATGAAATAAACTCTATTCCGCAAGAATATATTCAGCCGTTATTAAAAATTGTTCAAGTGTATAGAGAAAGTATTGAATTAAAGCCTGCTAAAGAGAGTATTAAACAAGGATTGAAGGAAGCATTCAAAGGCGAAACATTTCCGATAAAAGACCTTTGGAAGTAGATTAATCCAATGGTTACAATTGAATACACGGCTGAATTCAAACGGAACATTCGTCAGTTATCTAAGAAGTATCGCTCTATTCAAAGCGATGTTCAGAATGTTATCGATGAACTACAATCAGGAAACTTCCTTGGTGAGCAAGTACCGGGAATAGGATTTACAATCTATAAAGTACGTGTGCGTAATTCAGACAATCAAAAAGGTAAAAGTGCTGGCTATAGAATAATTTATTTCCTGAAACAGAAATCATCAATTATTCTTGTAACTATTTATTCTAAGTCTGAACAATCAGATATATCAACGAAAGAAATTAAAAACATTGGTAACTGCTCAGCGTATTTTTTTTTAATTTCAGTATTTCCAAAAAAAACGAATCCCCCGTCCCGATTAAAAAGCAAATCGGGACACCCCCTTTTCAAGGGGGATTTAAAGCAAGGATTCCCCCTTGAAAAGGGGGTTAGGGGGATTAGTTGAATAAACAATAACGCTGAGTAGTTACAAACATTGTTAATGATTATTTTACTCGCCAATAATTCTATGAAATTTTAGAAGAAAGAAGGAACCCATGATTTTCGACTTAGAGATGATCAAAAAATTATATGTCGACTACGGCGAAAAAGTCGCTCACGGACGCGCACTTGTCGGCAGACCGCTTACACTCACCGAAAAAATTCTCTACGCACATTATTTCGAAAAACCAACAACTGCCGCCGAGCGCGGCAAAAGCTACATCGACTTCGCACCGGATCGCGTTGCCATGCAAGATGCAACAGCGCAGATGGCGTTGCTGCAATTTATGTCTGCAGGCAGAGCACAAGCTGCCGTTCCTTCAACCGTGCATTGCGATCACCTGATTCAGGCGGAAGTCGGTTCAGAAAAAGATTTGGCGAAAGCGAATGTTGAGAATAAAGAAGTGTACGAATTTCTCGCCAGCGTTTCGAACAAATACGGAATCGGATTTTGGAAACCGGGTGCAGGAATTATTCATCAAGTTGTGTTAGAAAATTATGCGTTTCCCGGCGGCATGATGATTGGAACAGATTCGCACACGCCCAATGCCGGAGGACTCGGCATGATTGCAATTGGTGTTGGCGGTGCTGATGCAGTTGATGTGATGGCAGGAATGGGATGGGAATTAAAATTTCCAAAAATAATTGGCGTGCATGTAAAAGGAAAAATGAACGGCTGGACTTCGGCGAAAGATGTTATTCTAAAAGTTGCCGGCATTCTCACAGTGAAAGGCGGCACAGACGCAATCGTAGAATATTTTGGTGAAGGGACGAAATCAATTTCCGCAACGGGCAAAGGAACTATTTGCAATATGGGTGCAGAAATTGGCGCGACCACATCTGTCTTTCCGTTTGATTCGCGCATGGCTGACTATCTGCGTTCCACTGGGCGCGATGCTGTTGCAAAACTTGCAGAAAAAAATTCGCAGCATCTTACACCGGATGCCGATGTGCTTGCGAATCCGGAAAACTATTACGACAAAATTATTGAAATCAATCTCGATGAACTTGAACCACACATCAATGGACCGTTCACACCGGATTTGGCGTGGCCGCTTTCAAAGTTTGCTTCTGCAGTACGAGAAAAAGGTTATCCCGAAGAATTGAAAGTCGGGCTCATCGGCAGTTGCACGAATTCTTCGTACGAAGATATTGAGCGCGCCACATCAGTTGCGAGGCAAGCGCTTGCACAAGGATTGAAAGCAAAATCAGGATTTTTGATAACTCCGGGAAGTGAAGCCATTCGTGCAACAATCGAACGTGACGGGCAATTGCAAACATTAACGGAAGTTGGTGGTGTGGTCATGGCAAATGCGTGTGGTCCGTGTATTGGTCAATGGAAACGCCACGATGTTCCGATGGGAGAAAAAAATTCTATCATTACATCGTTCAACAGAAATTTTACAGCGCGTAACGATGCAAATCCGGCAACACATGCATTTGTTGCATCACCGGAAATTGTAACAGCGTTTGCAATCGCAGGAAGAATTACATTCAATCCGTTGATTGATACGTTGGAGAATGGAAAAGGTGAGCGAGTAACATTGAACGCGCCGACAGGCAATGAACTTCCGCGCAACGGATTTAAACCGGATGAGCGTGGATTTACCGCGCCGGCAAAAGATGGTTCGAAAGTAAAAGTAACTGTCGATCCGAAAAGTGATAGATTGCAACTTCTCGAAGCGTTTAAGAAGTGGGAAGGAAAAGATTTGGAAGATATGCGCGTGCTGATGAAAGTGAAAGGAAAATGCACGACTGATCATATTTCTCCCGCAGGCAAATGGTTAAAGTATCGCGGACACCTTGATAATATTTCGAACAACATGTTCATCGGTGCTGTGAATGCATTTAGCGGTGAAGCGGGAAAAGGAAAAAATGTTTTCACCGGAGAAGTGAAAGAGTATTCGGCTATCGCACGCGATTATAAAGCGCAAGGAATTAATTGGATTGCTATCGGAGATGAAAATTACGGCGAAGGTTCATCGCGCGAACATGCGGCGATGGAACCGCGCTTCCTCGGCGGGCGTGCAATTATTGTGAAAAGTTTTGCGCGTATTCACGAAACAAATTTGAAGAAACAAGGAATGCTCGCGCTCACGTTCAAAAATCCGGCAGATTATGATTTTATTCGTGAGGATGATGTTGCTGCTATTCGCGGATTGGAAACATTTGAGCCTCGTATTCCGCTGATATTAGAATTGAAGCACAGCGATGGTACAGCGCATGTCATTGAATTGAATCATACATTCAACGAAGGACAGATTGCGTGGTTCAAAGCGGGTGGTGCATTAAATTTAATTGCAAGTGAAGCAAAAAAGAAATTGGCAAAGAAGCCGGTAAAGAAAAAAGCGGCGAAAATATCTGTGAAGAAAGCGGTTAAGAAAAAAGCAAAAGTAAAACCTGCAAAGAAAAAAATGGCAGCAAAAAAGAGATCGATAAAAAGAAAAATCAGAAAATAAGATGATCACAGAAAGTGATAAAATTGAAGTACAAAGAATAGCTCAAAAGTACAATGTTGGCAAAGTGTATCTGTTTGGCTCCCATCTCGATTCTAAAAGGGAATCTTACGATATTGATTTAGCCGTTGATGGAATTGCCGGATCTGATTTCTTTAAATTCTATGCAGAATTAATATTCAAATTATCAAAACCCGTTGATGTGATCGATTTAAAAAAAAAATCTTTATTAAATGATATGGTGAAAAGAGAAGGTATCATTTTGTATGGCTGATCTAAAGGAACGAATTGATGCAGAATTTGAAAATATCGATAAAGTGTTAGGAGAATTTCCTTCAGCAAAAAATCTCCCTGATCTTTCATTGTTAGAACTTGCCGGCGTGGCAACATTATTACATAATTTTTACAATGGTATTGAAAACATCATCAAACAGATTTTAATCGAAAAGAATGTACCGCTTCCGGAAGGGAAATCGTGGCACAGAGATATGCTTGAATCAGCAGTAAAAGGAAAAATTATTTCTACAAATTGTTTGTCGGACCTAAGTGAATATTTGGCGTTTCGTCATTTCTTCAGTCATTCGTATGCTTTAGATTTGCAATCAGATAAACTTGAACCCTTAGTGGAAAATGTGCACAACGTGTTTTTACATTTTCACAATGAAATTCGGAATATATTTTAGAATACTTACAATAAATAATCGGGGAACGAAATAAGACCATTTGGGCGTTAATAGAAGTGACATCCAAAAAACAATTATCATAAAGGAAATATATGCCGTTTGACCCAGTGATGATACAACCGTTCCGTGATGAATTGACGGAACTTGGAATAAAAGAACTCTACACACCGCAAGAAATTGATGAGACAATCAACAACAATAAAGGAACATTGTTGTTTGTCATCAACTCTGTGTGCGGATGTGCGGCAGGGAAAGCGCGTCCTGCAATTCGAAAAGCGCTGCAACACACAAATAAACCGGATGCTCAGGTGAGTGTTTTTGCAGGTCAAGAAGTTGAAGCAACAGCGCGATTACGCGAACGTTGGCTGCAAGGTATTCCGCCATCGTCACCATCCATTGCGCTGTATAAAGGAAATGAATTGGTGCATTTTATTCCGCGTCATAAAATAGAGGGAAGAATGATGGAAGAAATTGCCGCCGATTTGATTGGTGCGTTTGATGAACATTGCGGCGCAAAAGTAACAGCGTAATTTTTTATAGAAACAATCGCCACATTCGCCGCGGCGAATTACAGATTTTTTTCTCTGCAGACTGTGGCTTTTTTATTATGGTGAATACCAAAGTAAAAATCTGCTGCATTTCATCTGTTGACGAAGCATCGCTCGCGATTCGTTATGGTGCTTCGGCGTTAGGATTTGTTTCTTCGATGCCGAGCGGTCCGGGAGTTATTTCAGAAGATTTAATCGCTGAAATTATTTCAAATATTCCGAAAGACATTGCAACGTTTTTACTGACAAGCAAACAAGATGCAAATTCGATTATAGTTCAGCAGAGAAGAACGAAGGCGAACACGTTGCAATTGGTAGATGCCGTTTCGATTGATGTCTATAAAAAATTACGGAATGAACTTCCCGGAATTTCTCTTGTGCAAGTCATCCATGTTCTTGATGAATCTTCAATTGAAGAAGCAAAAACAGTTTCACAATTTGTGGATTATATTTTGCTCGATTCAGGAAACCCGAATCTACACGTGAAAGAACTCGGCGGAACAGGAAGAAAACATAATTGGCATATCAGTAAAAAGATTGTTGAAGAAGTGAGCGTACCTGTTTTTCTTGCCGGCGGATTGAATGCGGAGAATGTGCGAGAAGCGATAGAATGTGTTCATCCATACGGATTGGATGTGTGCAGTGGTGTGCGTACGAACGGGAAGTTGGATGAAGAGAAGCTGAAAAGATTTTTTGAAGAGGTTGAAGCAAGTAAACAAAGTTTGCCGTGTCATCCTTTAAAATAAATTAACAAGCGAGCAACGAGATATCCGACGCAGATGCTGAATAACGTTGCAGCAACGTCAAACCAGTCAAAAGTGTAATGCACCTTTGCCAGAATTCCGGGGCGCGGAATAAGTTGAACGAACTCAAGTCCGATGGCGATTGCACCAACGAGTAATGTTGTTTGAAAAAGTGTGAGACGTGTGAGTCGTGGGCTTGAACTCGACAAGATAAGGAACAACAATCCAACGGGACCAAGAAGACTTGGGGCGATACCAACGATTGTTGAAATTACGAACGACTGATCTATCCATGCTATCCATCTGACTGCCTTCACAGGAATAATCAGCAGCAAACAAATTAAACCCATCCAGCCGAATAATCGTTTTATTTTATTAGAAACAATTGTGGCTGGTTTCATGAAAACACTCGTAGAAACTTCTGAAGTTTTTCAATCGTGCAGCGGTTTGCGCATAATGTTGTGCGGCTTGGTGCAAGCTTTTTTTATTCATCAACCTGTTTCAAAAAATCACCGTCGATAATCATTAGTTTTGCACCATCTTTTGTGATTGAACGATGTGAACTCAAATTATCCGAAACAACATAAGTCAATCCCTTTGTTAAAATAAATTTTTTGTCATCTTGTAATTCAGTTACAAATTCGCCATCCAGACAATGAACAATATGTCCTTTCTCGCACCAATGGTCGGCAGCATAACCTTTTGAATATTCCACTATCCGAATTCTTAATCCGGAGAACTGCATTGTTTGCCAGAATGCTGTTCCACTTTCTCCTTTATGTTCAGTTTTAGGAATTGCTGTCCAATCTATGGTTTGAAATGGAATATTCTTTTCTAAATTCATGATAATATATTTATAATTGT
>CAYHZL010000057.1:0-17822 GCA_964361075.1 uncultured Chitinophagaceae bacterium | reverse complement strand
TAGAAAAAATACAAACCCCCAATATATTTGAGTCCCGTAGGGACGTAATAAATACTTAATCTTATTCACCATCTTCTTTTCTACCAATATGTTGTCCCTAACGGGACAGTCCCAGAGGGACTAAATATTGGTAGAAAAAATACAAACCCCCAATATATTTGAGTCCCGTAGGGACGTAATAAATACAAGGATTTTAACATTTACCGTATTATTTTGTCGGTCAGTAGTGATAATTTTTGTGTAAAAGAAAAGCCCTCGTAAAAAAATTTCTTTCAAATTGACGACCCTGCGCCAAGAGCGCAGGGCGTTCGCCAATTTGATGCTGCTTCGCAGCACCAAAAATTTTTATGTTTATTTTTCGATTCATCCCTGCGGCAAGACCGCAGGGAGTTCTCGTAGCTCATTAAACGTTTGGATTCCAACGTTTTCGCAATTTTTACTAAAGTTATGGCAAATATAGCCGATAACATATATAGAATATAGTGAGTTATGGCGTTGAGCGCCATGCCGTACAAAGGCATAGAAACTATTGAGTCTATAGTGAATAATTGTGAAATTCGTAAAAAAAATAGCGTTCAAGGGATTGGTATTTTTCTTTTTTACATCAATAGGAATAGCCGCTCCTCCTTCAATACCCGTTCTTTCATCTCCTGCTAAAGGTGCATTAAACCAATCCACATCTCTTTTTTTGAATTGGAATGCAGTTTCATCCACAGATTTTTATCGTTTACAAATTTCAACAGATCCATTTTTTAGCAGTTCAGTATTTGATGATACTGCAATTGTGAATGTAGCCGGACAATTAATTCAAACTTTGCAAGTTAGTGGATTAACCAACAATACTAAATATTATTGGCGAGTAGCGGGAAAAAATATTGATGGCTGGAGCGCATTTTCTGCATCATGGGATTTCACAACAATTATCGGTGTGCCGGCAACACCAACACTTGCATCCCCCTCCGATGTTTCGTTCAACCAACCAACATCTGTAACAGTAACATGGAATGCGGCAACGGCGGCAACATCATATCATGTACAACTTTCACTTGACCCGTCGTTTCTTAACACTGTGCTTGATACAACGCTCGCTGCAACAACCAAAACCATTTCAGGTTTAGCGAACAGCACTACATACTATTGGCGCGTGCAGGCAAATAATATTGGAGGCAGCAGCGCGTATACAACCGCGTGGAAATTTACGACAATAATTAGCACGCCATTAATTATTGCACCGGCAAACAATGCAGTCAATCAACCGGTATCACTATCACTTCAATGGAAAGCAGCGCCGTTTGTAGATGTCTATCATGTACAGGTATCAGTCGATTCAACTTTTTCAACCACTTTTATTTACGACTCAGATGTTTCACCATTATATGCAGTAGATACACAATACGTTGTTATTAACGGTGTAACAAATAATACAAAATATTTTTGGCGTCTCAATGCAAAGAATGCAACCAGCACCAGTTCGTATACTTCCAAATATTTGTTTACAACGATAGTAACAGTACCGCCAACACCAACGTTACTTTCTCCGTCGGATGCGGCAACGTTGCAGCCAACCTCACTTACTTTTTCTTGGAATGCTGCCGCCAATGCCGCAAGCTATCGCCTGCAAATTGCAAGCGATGCAGGATTCACAACTCTTGTTGTTAATGATTCAACAATAACTTCACCAGCAACATCAAAACAAATCACAACTCTTGTAAACAACAAGCAATATTTTTGGCGCGTGAATGCCAAGAATGTTGCAGGAACAAGCAGTTACTCTACAGTGCGATCGGTAAAAACTATTGTTACGACACCATCAATTATTTCGCCGGCGAATGCAGCAACCAATCAGTCTATAACAGGAACACTGCGTTGGAATTCTGTCGCAGGCGCAACAGCATATCATGTGCAAATAGCAACATCATCAAGTTTTGTTACATTGGCGTTGAATGATTCAACTCTTACCGATACAACAAGCGCATACAGCGGACTTGCCAACAACACAATATATTATTGGCGAGTGCGTGCGGCAAATGTTGATGGATGGGGAAATTTTTCAACCGGCACATCTTTTACAACTATTGTTGCAATTCCGGCCGTGCCAACATTGCAAATTCCGTTAGATGCAGATGTAAATCAATCGGTATCACCAACGTTGAGTTGGACGGCGGTGAGCGGCGCAACAAATTATCGTGTGCAGGTTTCGATTGATTCTCTGTTTGCAACTTATGTCGTGAACGATTCGACACCGACAGTTGCATCGAAAGCCATTGGACAATTAAAGAATTTTCAGAAATATTACTGGCGCGTCAGTGCAAAAAATATTGGCGGGTCATCGGCTTTATCTTCTGCGCGAGTATTTACGACAATCATAGAAACTCCCAGAACGCTTCTTCCGACAATCAATGCAACCAATCAAACATTGCCGCCACAACTCAAGTGGAGTGTATCATTAGGAGCGACGCATCATCGTTTGCAAATTTCAACATCTACATTGTTTGATGTTCTTGCGTTTGATGATTCCACATTCACAGATACAACAGCTGCGCCTGCCGGTTTATTGAGCAACACAAAATATTTTTGGCGTGTTGCCGCACAAAGTATCTACGGATGGAGCCCGTTTTCTTCCGCTTCAAATTTTACTACTACGATAGTTGTTCCTGTAATTCCGACACCAGCGTTGCCTCTCTCCGGATCGGTAAATCAACAAGCTCCTATTTCACTATCATGGACTTCATCGTATGGTGCAACAAATTACAAATTACAAATTGCAACTGATTCGTTATGTACTTCGATAACCTTAAACGATTCGTCTCTCACGGTGGCGAGCAAAACTGTAACAAGTTTATCAAATGCCACAAAATATTTTTGGAGAGTGTTGGCGAAAAATAGTGCAGGTTCAAGTCTGTATTCAGTTGTCTCTTCTTTCGTAACCGGAGTAACAACACCAACTCAAAATTTGCCGGCGCTCAATGCGGTGAACCAATCCGTTACGCCGATAGTAAAGTGGAGCGCTCCTCAAGGAGCAACGCAGTATCATCTTCAAGTTTCAACATCTTCTCTATTGAGTTCGTTTGTTGTCAACGATTCGACATTAACAGATACCACAACAACACTGAGCGGTTTGGCGAATACAACAAAATATTACTGGCGCATCGCGGCTCGATATGCCAATAGCGAAAGTCCGTTTTCTTCTATTTCAAATTTTACGACTGTCGATCCCGCTCCTGTAAGTCCTGTGTTGTTGTTGCCGGCGAACGGTACCGCAAATCTTTCTGCAACGAATACATTAAGCTGGCAAGCATCGTTATCGGCAACATCATATAGATTGCAAGTCGCCACCGACACACTATTTTCTGTTCTGGTTTTTGATGATTCTACAATCAGCACAACTTCAAAACAAATTGGTCCATTAGCGCTCAACCTTACATATTATTGGCGCGTAGCAGCAAAGAATCTTGGCGGCTCAAGTTCATTTTCTGCATCACGAAGTTTTTCACTTGCACAGGCAATACCGGCTACACCGGTTTTACTCTTGCCTTCAAATAATTCTCTCATGCAGCCAACACCAACATTGTTTAGCTGGCAAGCATCGCCCGGCGCACTAACGTATCGTGTACAAGTTTCAACTGATACACTTTTTGCATCAATTGTTTATTCTGATTCCAGTATCACAACGTCACCTGTTTCAATAAATTCGCTCTTGAACAATACAACGTATTATTGGCGAGTGAATGCGAAGAATGTAAAAGGAACGAGCGCCAATTCTTCCATTTGGAAATTAACAACAGCGATTGGAACTCCGATTCATATCCAACCATTACATGGTGCAGTCTCTCAACCAGTTGCATCGCTGTTAAGTTGGAATGCATCATTAGGAGCGACAAAATATCATTTGCAAATTGCCAAAGATTCTAATTTCACACAAAGCGTAATGAATGATTCAACATATCCTTCTACTTCAATACAACTTTCAGGATTACAAAACAATGTCGTGTATTATTGGAGAGTCCGGGCTTTATCACTTTCGAATCAGAGTTCATTTTCAGTTTCGTGGAAATTTACAACAATCGTGATGGCTCCGGAAATTCCTCTGCAAGCATCGCCACAAAGCGGCACAAGTAATAATCCTGTACTCATTACGTTGAAATGGAAGAGTGTTGAATTTGCATCTGAATATCATCTTCAAGTTTCAACAGATTCACCTTTTCAAACATTGGTCTATAACGATTCGCTCATTGCTGATACTTCCCGTCTTGTCGGAGTATTACATTATAACACAACGTATTATTGGAGAGTGCGCGCTAAAAATATCAACGGGTCGAAAGGATTTTCTGATGTGTGGAGTTTTAACACTACTGCCGATTTTCCTGGAGTTCCTGTATTGGTGTCGCCAACAAGTTCATCAATCAATCAGCCGCTTCTTACTTCGCTGCGATGGAATGCGGTTTCTAAAGCAACAAGTTACCATCTGCAAGTTTCAACAGATTCTCCTTTTCATACATTGATGTACAACGATTCGCTCATCGCTGATACTTCCCGCTTTGTTGGATCTTTAAATTATAACACAACATATTATTGGAGAGTGCGTTCTAAGAATAGCAACGGGTCGCAAGGATTTTCTGATGTATGGAGTTTTAGAACAGCAATGAAACTTCCAGAAATTCCTGTTTTGGCATTGCCGCCAAGTTCATCAATTAATCAGCCGGTTATTACTTCGCTCCGCTGGAATGCGGTTTCTAATGCAACAAGTTATCGTCTGCAAGTTTCAACAGATTCTCCATTCAAAGTTGTGGTGCATGAAGATTCTACTATTGCAGACACATCGCGCCAAGTAGTCGGATTAAAAAATAACACTCATTACTATTGGAGAATACAAGCAGCGAACGTTGCCGGCACGAGTGCGTACTCCGATGTATGGAGTTTTACAACAACCATTGGCGCACCCATTACACCAACACTTATTTCACCGAGTAGTGCGTCTGTCAATAGACCAACCAATGCCACTCTTCATTGGAAACCGATTGCGAATGCAACTGCATATAGTATTCAAGTTGCAACTGATTCACCGTTCGACGTGAAGGTGTATGACGATTCGACACTGACAGATACATTGTATCAATTATCAAATCTTCTCTACAATACAAAATATTATTGGAGAGTGAGCGCACGTAATATCGGCGGCAGTAGTTCATTCAGCGAAGTATGGAATTTTACGACGATGATGCAGCCTCCGGAAATTCCGTTGCTCTTTTCGCCCGCAAGTGCTTTAACCAATCAGCCGACAAAAACTTTACTGTGCTGGAATTCATCACCCGGCTCAACGGTATATCATATTCAACTTGCATTAGATTCTCCTTTTGGAACAACTGTATTTGAAGATTCTTCTCATGCAGACACGTCCGTTACAATTTCTAATTTGAAAAATGAAACCAAATACTATTGGCGGGTTCGCGGAAGAAACAATTCCGGTTTCAGTGCGTTTTCAACAATTTGGAATTTTACAACTATGATGGCAGTGCCAAATGTTCCTTCGCTGGTTTTTCCGATGAACGCCGCAGGAAACGAACCAAACACATTGGCGCTTAAGTGGAATCCGGCACTCCATGCGCAATCATACCATGTTCAAGTCTCAGACGATTCGCCATTTAAAACTATTGTGTTCGAGGATTCAACATTGACCGACACAACGATGGCTCTTTCACCGCTGCGGGCTGAAACGAGATATTATTGGCGCGTTCGTTCTATAAATTCCGGCGGCGTCAGTCTTTTTTCAGAAATTTGGAATTTTAAAACATCAACGACTCTTGGTGTTCAACGCGAGAGTGATGATCTTCCAAAAACTTTTGCCTTACAGCAAAATTTTCCAAACCCGTTCAATCCTTCAACAACAATTTCTTTTGCCCTTGCCGAACAAGCTCTGGTAACAGTAACGGTGTACGATATATTGGGCAGAGTTGCTGCAACTATTGTTAATGAAGATCTCTCGGCTGGTTACTATCACGTACAATGGCGCGCTGAAAATATGTCGGCGGGAGTATATTTCTACAGAATAGTTGCACAGAAAACTGATAAACAAAATCCATTTATACAATTGAAAAAAATGTTATTGCTAAAGTGATGCAGCGATATGTAAACATAGCAGTCATTATTTTTTTCGTGTTCTCTGGATATTGGCAATTTAATTTTAAAAATCCCGTTGATGCATCTCTACAACGTATTCATCAGCACCAACAACCGCAGCGGCAACCAAGTTTCGGAATCAAACGAATCAACATACAACTTTCACTCCTTGCCTATAGCAAGACCTTGACATTCCCTCCTTTTTTATTTACAATTGCTGCGGTATTTCTTTTCACGAAATGAAATTTGTAAAGGGCAGTTCTAAAAATTCAAAAAAAGAAATTTTACCGCAAAGTCGCTAAGACGCAAAGTCCCGAAGGGATTCCTTTGGAATGTTTATTACCATTTGTTTATACTATTTTTCTTTGCGCCTTTGTGTCTTTGTGGCGAAAAAAACTTAATTTTTGGAACCGTCCTAAAATAATACGATGCACACTTTAGAAATAATTACACAACAATATTGCAGCATTACGTATGAATAGTGAAATACGAACAATACAAAAAGAAGATAATCCTTTCATTGCAAAAATTATCAGAGACACATTAACGGAGTTTAAAGCCAATAAACCCGGCACTGTTTTTTTTGATGAAAGCACAGATCGCTTGAGTGAACTCTTTTCTGTTCCGAAAAGTATGTACTACATCTGTATGATTGATGGACGCATCGTCGGCGGTGCAGGCATTTACCCGACTGATGGTTTGCCAAATGATACATGCGAATTAGTAAAAATGTACATTCTGCCGGACGCACGAGGAAAGGGATTGGGGAAAGCATTGATCAATACATGTGTAGAGTTTGCACAACAGCAGGGATACAAAAAAATATATTTAGAAACCATGCCGGAGTTAGCGCGAGCCGTGAGCGTGTACGAGCAATTGGGATTCACTTCCCTTTCACATTCCCTTGGCAACAGCGGACACTTCGGCTGCGCAATTTGGATGCTGAAAGAGATTGTAACAACTCAGCACAATACAGATTACAAGTGATTTTCTATTTATTTATTCACCACGGATAACACAGAAATATCACGGATTTTCACGGATAATATTTTTTTCAGTGTTTATCTGTGTTTCTTCCGTACAATCCGTGGTTAATGTTTTTCTACATTAAAATAATTTTTTTCAAAAAAACCAGTAAATATATGGCTAATATTTTTTGTGAGTTGTTACAAGTAATTGAATAAATGAAAATCTCAGTATGAAATCATGACATTGTCAAAGTTATAAAGTTAATGGCACATCACATCCTGCTGAACTTTCCCCGTATCCAATTTGGGACTGACATAAGGAATTCCCAAATTCAATCCGCGTAAAATAAATAACAGAGCAAGCAACACCGTAAACAGAGGAATGAGTTTTGAAATTTTTGCACGCACATTCAGCGTTATCATTTTCCCGTAATATGACACCGCAAACATCAGAGGAATTGTACCCAGACCAAAACCGAGAAGAAATGTCGCGCCACGCAGAGCATCACCGGTTGTTGCAGCTCCGGCGAGCGCTACATAAACAAAACCACACGGCAGAAGTCCGTTCACCATTCCAATAATAAATAATGAACCCAACGTACGCTGTTGAAAAAGATTTGAGATACCACTGCGGACAACTGAGTACATTTTTCCAAGAAGAGAAAAGTTTTCAAGACGAGAAGTTATTTTTTTCGGAAGTACAACACCAAGAAGAATAAGAACACCAATCAGAATGGAAAGATTTTGTTGCACTCCTGCTAACATCACCCGTTGTCCAACAAATCCCATCAACGCGCCAAGCCACATATACGTTGCAACCCTGCCGAGATTATACAGTATTCTGCTGAGAAAATATTTCCATGGAGAAGGTGTGTGCACCGGTAGAGCAAGCGCAATAGGTCCGCACATGCCAACACAATGAAAACTTCCGAAAAGACCGATACTGAGCGCCGTAATAAAAAATTCCATAACAAATAGTTATTGACTGAAGTTACATAAAATAAAATTTTTTTAATGATTCGCCGCGGCGGACGCCACACATTTATCAGATAAGTCATGGCATCATTTGCGACAGAAATACATTTTGCGTAACATCAGTTACTGAACAATGATCGCTTGTTCGTTGTAATAATCAAGATTGTTCATCTTCCACGAAACCTGCACCTTCCAATATCCTTTTTCTAATTTTGAAGTTTCGATACACTGCATACCGGTTGAATCAACGCGTAGCGGCACATTAAAATCTCGGCGTTTATTTGAAGGGCGATAGAATAAAATTTGTCCGGAAAGATTTTTGAAATTGGTGATTGCCGGAAACGCGATGGAAACTTTTTCTGATGACAAGAGAATCGCAACTTTTCCTTCCAGCGCATTCGTCTGGTTGAGCGTATTGATGTGATCTTGATATTTTATTTCTTTTTCATAGTAATTATCCGTTACCAAATCACTTTCTTTCGACATGGAAATAGAAACCATAATGAGAGTGATGATAACAAAAACGATGTATGTGACTGCAATACCGAATCCCCAATTAAATTTAATTTTCATGATGTGGCTACTTCTTTCTCTGAACTGGTCCTAAAAATGAAGTGGTAATGGTATTTATCAATTTGTCTCCTGCGTATACACCAATAACAATCGGCGTATTCATTGAAGCAATCTTCTCTCTCGTTAACAAAACAAAAAACTTTGTCGCAGCAACTTCCTGCGGTTGTGGATTTAAATCCACACCGATAATTTTTATTTCACCGCCGATATTTTCTAACTTCATCGAAAGCGGCATCGCGTGAAAAGTTTTATTCAATGCTTTAATATCGTAAATATTGCTCACTCTGCCATCCGGCTGCTCTTGGAAGAACATGCCCGGCGTTCGCAAAACCGTTACATCAACATCTTTCCGCGTTACAAATAAATAAGTAACAAGAACAAGCAGCACTGTCAGCACAATCGAATAACCAATAACGCGCGGCGTAATAATAAAACCGGTTTTATTTTTAATGCCGTTCGCGGAATCATACCGAATCAAGCCGCGCGGCTTATTGATTTTTTCCATCACATAATCACACGCATCAATACACGCGGTGCAATTCACACATTCCAATTGCGTTCCGTTGCGAATATCAATGCCGGTCGGACACACTTCAACACACTGGTTGCACTCTACACAGTCACCATTCGTGCGCGTTTCCTTCTTGCGAATTTTTCCACGCGGTTCACCGCGAAGATAATCATACGCAATGATAATAGAATTTTGGTCAAGCAGTACGCCTTGCAATCTTCCATAGGGACAGACAAGAATGCATGCTTGCTCTCTGAACCATATAAAAATGCCGTAGAAGATGAGCGTGAAAATAACAATCGCAACAAAACCGGTAACATGTTCTGCAACAGAATCAGTGATGATATGGTGTAAATCATCTACGCCAATAATCCACGCGAGCAGCATATTGGAAATTAAAAACGAGAAGAAGAAATAAATCACATACTTCGCAAATTTCTTTCGCACTTTTTCACCTGTCCACACGGATTCGTTCAAGCGTCGCTGTTCTTTTTCATTTCCTTCAATCCAATAATCAATTTTACGGAAGACAGATTCCATAAACACTGTTTGCGGACAAATCCAACCGCAGAACAAACGACCGAACGCAACGGTGAATAGAAAAATAAAAACAACGGTAGTAATTGTTGCAAGACCGAGCAAATAAAAATCATGTGGACCAAACACCATACCGAACAAAATAAATTTTCGTTCGATTATGTTGAACAACATAACAGGATGCCCATCTATTTTCATAAACGGAGTGCAGAACAAGATGAACAGCAAAAAACCACTCATAAAATTTCGAGCAGTAGTATAACGTCCCTTCGGCTCTTTCGGATACACCCACTTTCGCGCCCCTTCTTTATTGACAATGCCGAGCGAATCACGAAACGATTCCGACTGCTCGGCATTGTTTAAAACTTTCAGATCATGTTCTTCCATACGTATTGCTAGTGCCTTCTCTCCCTATTCACTTGCATCATTACATTTTTGTTTTCACTGAATCAATTTTTTGAGCGACCGTAGTTGTAGAATCTTTTTCGACATACATTGTTCCTTCAGGCGCTTTACCACCCGGCGGATTTGTTCCATGCAACGAAAGAACATAACTTGCCAATTCCTGAATTTGTTTTTGTGAAAAAACAAGTTGCCAGCTAATCATACCTTTTGCAGGAACACCTGTTTTAATTGTTGCGTACACAATTTTAATTCCGCCGCCATGAATCCAATAATCGTCCGTTAAATTCGGACCAACAATACCGCCGCCTTGCGGTCCATGGCACGAAATACAAAACTTACTGAATGTCTCTCCGCCGTTCTTCAACGCAGCCGCACTTTTGAGCACTGTTAAATTGTTTTCATCTATTGTGCCTTCGGTGGCGAGAGCAATTTTCTTTTGCAGTTCAGCCGTTGTCATCTCATCCAAATATTCCGCAGCCATCAATTTCGATGTTTCAAACAGATGAAAGTTCAGCATATAAATAATGCCGAAGAGAACAGTGCCAAGAAAAAGATAATTGAACCATGGCGGAATGCGGTTATCCAATTCACGGATGCCGTCGAAATCATGTCCCAAGTCGAGTGCGTTCTCTGTTTCTTCTGCAGGAGGCGCGATATAGTTGTATGCACGCTTCAACAGCGCGGTGATGTGTTCAAGATCGCCATCCAAAATAATGAGCACGTAAAAAAGTAACGCAATAGTAACAACAGTAAAAATTCCTGTCATCATCACTGCCATTTCAATTCCCGGATCGGGCACGCCGCCGCCGGCAAAAAGCACGGAAGTGTGGCAGAATATTAAAGCAAGCAACGCTGATACGATATATTTTTTGTTCATAGCTGAACCCTTTAATAATTTCGATGATACTATTTTCATTTTATACTTGTGATGTCGGATCGCTCTGATGAATCGAGCGGCAACTCTGACATTTTTTTGATGTATTCTTTCTTCACACTAAAAACCCAAACAGTAACTGCTATAAAAAAAATAACAAATACAAAAAGTGAAAACAACGGGTAGATTGCAACACCTTCGATTGATTGTAAATAATTTGAGATCATTGTTGCATCCTTTTTTTATTCGAATAAACCTCACAGGCATTAAAGATCTGTGAGGTTCTATGCAAAAATTATTTTTGCGCTTTAATATCTGTACCAAGCCGCTGCAAGTATGCAATCAGCGCAATAATTTCTTTTTGCGGTTCTGCCGGCGCACCAGCCTTAATTAACTCTTTCGAAACTTCTTCTGCTTGTGCAGTTAAATCTGCGATTGCCTGTTTTTCATATCCTTTCGGATACGGCACACCGATTTTTTGCAGCGCAAGAATTTTTGATTCCATCGTGCTGACATCTAAATCTTGCGTGAGCAGCCACGGATATGTCGGCATAATAGAACCCGGCGACATGGAACGAGGATCGTTCATGTGCAGATAGTGCCACAGGTTCGGATATTTTTTTCCGATGCGATGCAAATCCGGTCCCGTTCGTTTCGATCCCCACAAGAATGGATGATCATACACGAACTCGCCAGCTTTTGAATATTCGCCGTAACGTTCTGTTTCCGAACGGAACGGACGAATCATTTGCGAATGACAATTGTTACATCCTTCACGAATATAAATATCGCGTCCTTGTACTTCCAGCGGTGTGTACGGCTTCACGCTTGTAATTGTCGGGATATTTGATTTGATAAGAAACGTCGGAATCAATTCTGCAATGCCGCCGATTAAAATTGTTACTGCTGCAAGCAATGCAAATTGCGCGGGACGTTTTTCCAACCAACGATGACGTGTTTCCTGCACGCGTCCTTCTTTTTCAAGAGCGGGCGCTTCTGCTGCTTCATCGGCAAGGAACGAACCTTGCTTCGCTGTTTTGAAAAGGTTGTACACCATTATTATCATTCCAACAAAATACAACGTGCCGCCAAATGCACGAATGGCGTACATCGGAATAATTTGCAATGTCGTTTCCAAAAAGTTTGGATATTGCAGCATACCCATCGGCGTAAATTGTTTCCACATTAATGATTGTGCAATACCTGACCAGTACATTGCCAGAGCGTAAAATACTATACCAAGAGTTCCGATCCAGAAATGAAAGTTCGCCAATTTTTTTGAATACAACTCTGTGCGGTACATACGTGGAAACAGCCAGTATAAAATTCCAAATGTCATAAAACCATTCCACCCCAACGCACCGATATGCACGTGAGCAACAATCCAATCCGTGTAGTGTGCAATTGCATTCACATTTTTCAGTGAAAGCATCGGACCTTCAAATGTAGACATACCGTACGCCGTAACGGCAACAACCATAAATTTCAACACAGCATCTTCACGCACTTTATCCCACGCACCGCGCAGTGTCAGCAATCCATTGATCATTCCACCCCACGATGGTGCAATGAGCATAATCGAAAAAACTGTGCCCAGCGATTGTGCCCAATCCGGAAGAGCAGTATATAATAAATGATGAGGTCCTGCCCAAATGTATAAAAAGATAAGAGACCAAAAGTGAACAATCGAAAGTCGGTACGAATAGACCGGACGATTCGCCGCCTTCGGCAAGAAGTAATACATCATACCGAGATACGGAGTTGTTAAGAAGAACGCCACAGCGTTGTGTGCATACCACCACTGCACTAATGCATCTTGCACACCGGCATAGAGAGAATAACTTTTAAAGAGCGACACCGGCATTTCGAGCGAGTTCACAATGTGCAATACTGCAATCGTAACAATGGCTGCGATATAAAACCACAGTGCAACATACATGTGCCGCTCGCGGCGTTTAATTATTGTACCAAGCAAGTTGATGGCAAAGACAACCCACACAAGCGTTATCATGATATCAATAGGCCATTCAAGTTCGGCATATTCTTTACTTGTGGTAATACCAAGTGGAAGCGAAACAGCGGCGGCAACAATAATCAACTGCCAACCCCAGAAATGAATTTTGCTTAGCAGATCGCTGAACATGCGCGCCTTACAAACTCGCTGCACAGAATAATACACGCTCATAAAAATTGCATTGCCGACGAATGCAAAAATGACGGCGTTCGTATGCAACGGACGAATACGTCCGAACGTGATGTACTGCAATCCTGCGTTCAGTGCCGGAGAATAAAGTTGCAATGCAACGATGATACCTACCAGCATTCCAACAATGCCGAATACCATCGAAGCAATCGCAAAATCTCTCACGATGCGATTATCGTAACTGAATTTTTGTATTTCCATCTATGGTACTCCGTTCAATTTTTTGGTGATGTAATTTTGATTTTTTGTAACTGCTCAGTGAAAGTTTTTTTATGTCACAAATTTTTTAAACAGAAATTATTTTGATTGAGTAAAAACATTAGCCACAGAGGACACAGAAAAAACACAGATTCACACAGAGAATTTAAATAATGTAATCCGTGATTCGCCGCGGCGAATGTTTCCGTGTCATCTGTGGTGTATGTTCAATGTGTTTCTGTAGAAAATCATTTGAAATCTGTATTGCGCTGAGTAGTTACGATTTTTTTTATATTCGAAAATAATTTACGCATTTTTTATTTCTTCTCAGACTTATCTTTCGGCTGCTCATCAAATAATATTCTCATCGCCGGTGTGTGTTTATCTTCATACTGACCTGTGCGCACTGCCCACAAAAATGCCAGCAGGAAGCAAATTGCAACAGCCAAACTACATCCGATGAGAACAATTATGACGGACATTAGAGCAATCCTTTTCTTTTCGCCAGGAGCTGTGTTGTTACGGTCGTAAAGACAACAATTGAGATGGAACTCAACGGCATTAAAATAGCAGCCACGATCGGAGAAAGCAAACCTTGCGTGGCAAAATATAAGCCAAATAAATTATAAAGAAAAGAGAGAGCGAAACTAAAAATTACAACACGCATACTCGTCTTTGCGAATCGAATAAAATCCGGAAGACGCGAAAACATCTCTGCATCGAGAATTGCATCACACGCAGGTGAAAATGTATTGGTATCTTCGGTGATTGCAATGCCGATATCGCTTTGCATCAGTGCGCCGGCATCATTCAGTCCATCGCCGAGCATCAACACTTTTTTTCCTGTTGATTGCAGTGATTGAATAAATGCCAATTTCTCTTTCGGTGATTGGTTGAAATGCAGCGATGCCGAAGAAGAAAAATATTCCTGAACATTTTCTTTCTCACCATCATTATCACCGGAAATAACTGCTAATGAAAACATGGTGCGTAATTTTTGCACAACATCAGCCAAACCTTTTCGATAGACATTGGCAAAAACAAAATATCCGCGCACTTTATTGTTAATTGACACATACACTTTTGTTGAATACATATCTTCCGATTCGACTTCGGTAGACACAGCTATATTTTCATCCACAAACTTTTTAGAACCCAATTTCACTTCAGCACCGTCAAACACAGCAGCGATACCTTCATTCGCCTTTTCACTAAAATCTGAAATATAAAATTTCTGACTGGAAGGAAATGCAGCATACAACATTCTGCTTAAAGGATGAGATGAGTTGCGTACAAGTACAGAAACCATTGCTTGTTCTTGGTCGCTTAACGGCGCGCCGATAAATTGCACGGAAGAAGTTTTTGCTTGTGTGATCGTTCCTGTTTTATCGAACACGACGGTGTCAATTTTTGAAAGCGATTCGATGACGGAACTGTTTTTCAAATAAAATTTATTCCGTCCGAAAATGCGGAGCGTATTGCCGAATGTGAACGGTGTGGAAATCGCAAGCGCGCATGGACAAGCAACAATTAAAATTCCGGTGAAGGCGTTGATTGCCTTTGCAACATCTTTTGGCAGCCAATACAATGCCGATGCAGTTGCAAGCAACAGAATGATACTGGTAAAATATTTACTGACGGTGTTGGAAAGTGTCGTCAGACGGCTGTAATCTTTTTGCGTGAGTACTGCGTTGTTCCACAACTGCGTAAGATAACTTTGAGAAACTTCTTTGGTGATTTCTAATTCGATTGCACTTCCCGTTTGCCTTCCCCCTGCGAAAATAATTTCGCCCAATACTTTTGGCACAGTGCGCGATTCGCCGGTAACGAAACTGTAATCAATCGCACCATCGCCTGCTAGCAACATTCCATCCGCAGGAATAATTTCATTATTGCGAACGACAATTTTGTCGCCAACGTTCAAATTTGAAACAGGAACAGTCGATTCTTTTCCATTTTTTTTCACAATAATCGCGATGGGAAAATACGATTTGTAGTTACGCTCAAAATTCAGCCGGTCGTATGTTTTATTCTGAAATAATCTTCCTGCCAAAAGAAAAAATAGCAATCCGGAAAGCGAATCAACAAAGCCGGCACCAGTCTGCGTTAGTATTTCATACGCACTGCGCGTGAACAGCAGAAAAATTCCCAAGGCAATCGGCACATCAATATTGATAATCTTCTTTTTCAGCCCGGCAAGTGCTGAACGAAAATAGTCGGCGCTGCAATAGAAAAAAATTGGCAACGACAACAACAAATTGATGTATCCGAAAACAATCCGTAGATGCGCGTCAATTTCACCCGTCGAAAGATATTCCGGAAAACTGAGTAACATCACATTGCCGAACACAAATCCTGCAACACCAATTTTATAATAGAGCGAGGTGTTGATGTCGGTTGTAATTTTTTCTTCGATGGCATCCAAATTAATTTGCGGCTCGTAACCGAGTGAGGCAAGTAATTCAACAATGCTGCGGAGTGTTGTTGTGTGTTCGGAGTAGCGAACGGCAAGAGTTTTTTTCAAAAAATCTGCGCGGGAACTGTGGATGCCGGAATTAAGTTTGTATAAATTTTCCAAAAGCCACACACACGAACTGCAATGCATGGTTGGGAGATAAAATGTTATGGTGCTCGTAACTCCATCGCTGAAATCGTGTAAGCGTTTCTGAATAGCGGAATCATCTAAATATTCGAAGCGGCTATTGTTGGAAATTTCCGGCGAGATACCGGGATTTGTATCAAGCGAGTAGTACTGGCAGAGATTGTTTTCTTCAAGAATCTCGTACACAATTTTGCAGCCGGTGCAGCAAAATTTTTTTTCATTATGCAATACGCCATTATCAGTAACATCATCTCCACAGTGGTAGCAGACGAGTTGTGTTGCGGGCTGCACAAGCGATTGAGTTTCAACCATTACTATCGAACTATTAGATCAAGTAAATTGTGAGATAAAATTAAGACATCTAAAAAAAATATAAACCACTGAAGTTACGCAAACGTCATGCTGAACTTGTTTCAGCATCTAAAAAGAGTTCAAAATCAAAGATTCCGAAACAAGTTCGGAATGACGAGGCGTGTTTTTTACTATTTTGCCTAACTTCAGTAAATCAATTACACATTAAATCTAAAATGAGCAATGTCGCCATCTTGAAAAATATATTCGCGGCCTTCAATGTGCAGCAAGCCGGCTTCCTTCACTGCGTGTTCGCTGCCATGCTTGAATAAATCTTCACATTTCATAACTTCAGCACGAATAAATCCTTTTTCAAAATCAGAATGAATTGCTCCGGCAGCTTCAGGCGCAGTCGCACCTTTATGCAATGTCCACGCGTGTACTTCTTTCGGACCGGCTGTGAAAAACGTAATGAGGTGCAATAAATCCATTCCTTCGCGAATCACTTGCTGCAAACCGGATTCCTTCAAACCAAGTTCTTGAAGAAAACCGGCACGGTCTTCAACAGGAAGTTCTGCAACTTCCGCTTCCACTGCGGCACTTACCACAACAACTTTTGCACCTTCCTTCGCGGCAATCTCCCGCACTTGTTCACCATACGCATTGGAACCGGCAACATCTTTTTCATGAACATTGCACACATACATCACCGGTTTTCCGGTGAGCAGGTGCATATCACGCAGCCACAGTCTTTCATCTTCATTGGTTGTTGTAACGTACCGCGCAAGTCTGCCGGTAACGAGATGCTCTTTCACCTTCAAATAAAAATCAGCTTCCGGTCGGGCTTTTTTATCACTCTTTGCACGACGTTCGGCATCGGAAATCTTTTTATCAATCGTATCAAGATCTTTAAGAATAAGTTCTGTCTCGATCACTTCGATATCGCGTTTTGGATTCACACTTCCGTCCACATGAATAACATTCGGATCATCGAAACATCGAACAACATGTGCAAGCGCATCAACATCACGAATGTGTGAAAGAAATTGATTGCCGAGACCTTCGCCTTGGCTTGCGCCTTTTACCAATCCGGCAATATCCACAAACTCAATTGATGAAGGAACTATTTTTTGTGAATTAAACAGTTGCACCAACATATCAATTCGTGTATCAGCAACAGCAACAACGCCAACGTTTGGCTCGATAGTACAGAAAGGATAATTTGCCGCCTCCGCGCCTGCGGCTGTGATTGCATTAAAAAGAGTTGATTTTCCAACGTTCGGAAGTCCGACGATACCTACATTAAAACCCATTTTTTCAGTTACCAATTAGCAGTGAACAATTACCAATTTTCGTTTCGGTATGAATTACAAATAAAGATACGGAAAAAGTTGCAGGTTTCAAAAAAGGAGTGCAAATCAAAATTCGTTTGCAGTAGAAAGCAGGTTTTATGGAAATATTTTGTAACTACTCAGCGTTATTGTTGATTCAACTAATCCCTCCGCCAAAAAGACGGCGGACTTACAGCCTAACCCCCTTTTCAAGGGGGAATTCTTGCTTTAAATCCC
>CAYHZL010000056.1:0-18053 GCA_964361075.1 uncultured Chitinophagaceae bacterium | reverse complement strand
TTCCACTAATCTAGTTTTATCAAAAGTCATATTCCAACTGAAGCATAACACAACAACATGACGCAACTGATTAATTGTTGCATGACTATCCCCAAGAAAAAATACTTTCCATTGAGAGCGTTCGGCTTCTTGTAATAAAAGCGGATAGAAATCGGTACCGTTAACTTTTTCAGGAAGTCCGTCAGAGCCATATAAGACAAGAGATGAAATGTACATTCCTATACCATCACTGTGCAAAATATCGAGTGAATTTAAATAATTGCGTAGCGATTGATTCTGCCACGCTGCTACGGCATGATGCACATTATAGTAGCCGACAAAATAACAATGAACATTACTTACCACGGCAATACGCAATGCATCAAGCAATTCATGTACATTTAATAGATGTAATTCAACCCCAAGTATATTTTTTGTGTATATAGACAATGATTTTTTTGCTGTTGAATTTAGGAAATCTTATTTCTGAATTTTTGTATTACACAAGACAGAACTATACACTGCTAATGTTTCATCTATAAAACGGTCATACGTAAATTGTCTTGAGTAAAGCAGTTTTGCATTTTGACCATATTGAACAATTAATTCAGGATTCAAAAATAATTTTTCAATTCCATCCGCAAGTGCTTGTGAATTCTTTGGTTCGACAAGTATTCCAGTCGAATTATTTTTTACAAACTCACTAACACCGCCAACATTGGTCGCAACATGACATTTGCCAACACTTGCCGCTTCAAGTAACACAAGCGGCAAACCTTCTTGGACAGAGGATAACACCATAAATTCAGAGATATTTATTATTTCTTCAATATTTGTATCTGAAGGCAAGAAACGAACAGAATTTACAATATCTAATTCGCGCGTTAACTTCTGCAACACATGAAACTGTTCACCTTCGCCAACGATTAAAAAAACAATATTCTTAAAAAAATCTTTGTCTTTCAATATAGATATAGCTTTCAACAATGTAGTTCTATCTTTGGAAGGTGATAAATGTCCAATAGAAGATATTACAAAATGCTGAGGTGATATACCGTATTTTTTTTTTACACTTCGAATTTCACTTTCACTTAAATAACTCAATGGTCGAATTCCGTTGTAAACAATTTTTACCGATTCGCATAAATATCTTTGTTGTAAATTCTGTTGAATTATTTCGCTACAAGCGATAGTAGTATAGCCAAACAAAGAAAGTATTTTATTATCATCAAAATAATTATGGCAAGTTGAAACATGATATATGTTATTTTTTATTGCCAACAGTCTCCCAATAACATCCGAAAATCTTTTATGTGTATGAATAATATCAATGTTGTAACGAGAAATCATGGCATTCAATCGTAACATACTTGGAAGAAGACCAAAATAATTTTTCTTGTATGAATTTGATTGCAGAAGATGTAGTTGCACAAAAGGTATATCAGGATGAAGTTTATCTTTATACTGTCCGTCGGTTGATGCCACTGTTACAAAAATATTTTTTTCATGTAACCCGTTGGCTAAATCAACTACATGCTTTGGAACACCACCAGGGAGCATTTCATCAGTCAATAATAATATTTTCATCTCAATGAAATAAAATTATAACATACATTAATCGTAACTACTCATCGTTATTGTTGATTCAAAAAAACCCTCCGCCAAAAATCCGGCGGACTTACAGCCTGTTTCCCCATTTTCAAGGGGAATTTTCATGTTCTTATTCCCCCTTACAAAGGGGGTTAGGGGGATTTCTTTATTTTCTTTGGAAATACTGAAATTATGCCGAAGGCATCCCTTCGGGACAAAAAACACGATGAGTAGTTACCATTAATCATTCAAAACATCATCAATAATAATCTGCAATAATGTATCAACACGTTGTCTCCATGTATTTTTTTTTGCAACCTCGATTCGGTGGTTTCTTTTCCCTTCATCGTTTTCCATCAAAGCTTTCTCTATGCAACACAAAAATTCATCATGAGTTTCCGCTAAATAAATAATATTGTTGTAGTGATTCAATTCCGGAGTTTTCATCGCAACAATTGGAATTCCTGCAGCGCAGTATTCATATAATTTTAATGGATTGATCACTGCTGTAATTTCATTATTGAGAAATGGAATAATGCCGATAGTAAAACTTGATACTAAATGTGAAAGGGCACTGTATTCTTGAAAACCAATTATTGTTACATTTGTATTCTCTTTTAGACGATCAGCAAATGATTTATCCATAGAAGATCGCACAACTAAAGAACAGTGTGAAAATTTTTTTGCAACCTTTAATAATAACTCTCTATCAGCCCAACGTGGGTCAAGAAAACCTACATATCCGATAATTAGTTTTGCAGTTTGTCGTTTCTGCAATTCAATATTTTGAATAAATGTTTCAGTAACTGCATTAGGCAAACAATATTGTTTTACAAATGGATATTGATGGCTAATACTTCCAGCCATTTCATAGGCACTAAATGTTACAGCATTGGCATCATGTATAAGAAGTTGTTCTGCATGTTTCATCCGTTGCAATGCAACGGCATTGCGGCTTGGCATTTCCAACGCATCACAAATATCATAGATAATTATTTTTGCAGGACATATTTCTTTGTCAACAAACCAATACCACCAATACGGAAACATTACCATGACAACTGTTTCATTCCAATTTTGATTTTTAAATTTTTCTACAAACCAACGACGAAACAGCCATGCATCATATCGCGGAGTCCAGCTGCTTCTAAAAAATGTTGGGACGGTCGGAGGAATAAGAACGTTCAAATTTTTAATGGAATTCTCACCTTTTGCGGGAAGTTTATCAATACTCTCTTTAGAAAAATATTGTCTTATCCTTGCACGGACATTTGATGCAATTGAAGGCATGCCTTCAATGAACACTACTTGAAATCCTTTTTGAGCTAAAGTTTTTGCTAATGCATGCTCACGTTGCAACGCAGAAGAAAAGCTCGTATTACCAAAAAATATGAATTGTAGCGACATAGAGTAAGTTATAAGTTGATATTTGGAAATACTAAATTAAAATTGATTTACCCTATTTCATTTTTAGCCAGTATGTCTTTTATTTGGCCAACCGAAAGATTTGTTTTTGAAAAATAATCAACGTTAACAAGATATCTCATTAAATAATTTTTTATCCGTTTACCATTTAAAAACGCATAAAATGATTTACCTAAAAACTCAACTTTTTTCTCCATAATTAAGGCTTCAAGACCCACTGTCGAATTGATAGTAATCACTAAACGAGAATGTTCAACTAATTCTATTGAGGGCATATTAACAATTTTACATCCATATTTTGTTCTATACTCATTTAATACTGAATAGACTTGTTGATCAAGTTCTACGGGATGTGGTTTAATTAATAACGTGCAATTAAATTCTCTCGCTCTTTCAATCGCAACATTAACCGCCTCTAACAATGGAAATGTCGTGTTAAAAATGACTTGACTATCGGTAGTAACTTGCATTGGGAAAAAAATGTAATCCCCTTTTACTACATCATGTTCATCGAAGACAAAGTGATTCTTTCTCCGTTTAAATAATTCATTTAATTTCTTAAGTATATTCATTTCACCTATTTTAGGATATGCAAACATCGAGCTACCCAATGAATCAATAATAAAGCAGAAATTCTGGATCTCTCTCGTTTTTTTTCCCAACGGAGTATTTGTCTCATTCTTTTTCTTTTTTAAATATTTTGTTTTCCAAAATAAATATTCATTTTCAGAAACTTCATATGCATCAAGAATTTCAGGATTCTTAAATAATAAGGATTTAAAATTAGTTCCGAGTGGATCTACAAATATTTTTCTATGAATATTTGATTGTTCAAAATATAATTGTTTGATATTGTACAACTTTGCAAATTCAGAAAGTGCAATTGAAGGAATCGAATAATTACTCCAAATAAAAACATTTATTACAGCACATCGATTAAACGTTTGTTCACAAAACTCAAATAGTGCATTAAAGAAACGAGCTGCTAAATTTATCTTCCATGTTCCTAATTTAACCTCTTTAGAAAAGTAAATATTTTCGTTGACAGCATCATTTTGTGAATATTTAATAATGTGAATATCAAATTCCTTAAGTTTACCTCGCAAATAAAGAGAGGGTTTTGTTGTAACCATGACTAAATTTACATCCAGTTCTTTTAATGGTTTTACAAACCTTGAAAAAAAATCAAATTCTAATTGAGAACCAACATACGTTAAAATAGTGTTCATGCTAATTTAATATTTGAATTATTTAACGGTTTCACATATGAGATTTATTTCCGTAGTTTCCATTCCAAAAATAAAAACCACCGAAGATTGCTCCATACTTAAAATACTCCTGCGTTTCTAATTTTAGAGTAGAGGGTTTATTTTTTGAAAAGATAAATAATTTAATCCCATCAGCAATTCCTAAAATAATTTTTAAAAACAGATGGTTTTTAATTCCAAAATATATCCTCCCAACAATAACCCTAATTAATCGGAAAGCAATTTTATCAAATGAAAAATATGACAAAAGAAGAAAAATCGTATTGCGAATATCATAATAAATCTTCCTCTGATCGATAAAAATATTCTTTAAATAAGAACGATTCTTTGGTGAGTTAGAATGAAAAATAACAGAATTTTGTGATAGATTAATTTTGTATCCGCTATCTTTTAGACGAAACGAAAAATCAATTTCATGAAAATACAAAAACAGAGTTTCTGAAAATAAACCTATTGAAGTAAAAATGTCTTTACGAATTAATGCTCCGCACCCTATAAAGGAAAACCATCTATCACCTTCATTTCCAGGAATTTCGATTCTTCCTGTTAATAGATTTTTTATTTTTGAGCCAACGACACCAATATGTTTATCACTTTGAGCTGTTTGGACCAATTCTTTTATTGAGTTTTTATCTGGATAGCTATCATCATCCAACACCAAAATAAATTCCCCCCTTGCAATTTTAAATCCTTCATTCCAACCTGCAATGCCGATATTTTTCTGTAACTGTATCAGTTGTATTGATGAAAATTCGTTTTTTACCATTTCTAAAGTTCCATCGGTTGAAGCGTTGTCAACAACAACGACCTCAATGTTTTGATAATCTTGCTCGAATACTTTCTGCAAAGTTAAACGAAGGTCATCTTTGCGGTTAAACGAAAGAATGTTGACTGTTACTAATGGTTCATTCATGATATATTTGCAATACCTTCAAATGTTTTTAATGCCTGTGCAATAACCTGATCCATGTTGTAATACCTATATGTTGCCAACCTTCCTACGAAGTAAACTGTAGAAAGTTTTTCCGCTTCTAAGGCGTACTTATTATAGATAATTAAATTCTCATCATTAGGTATAGGATAATACGGTTCTCCTACAGATAGTGAAAACTCTTTTGCAATAGTTGTCTTACGATGGTGTTGTCCGGTAATATGTTTGAATTCGGTAATACGAGTGTAGTCAAATTCATTCGGATAATTTACTTGCGCAACCGGCTGAACAAATTCTTTCTCATGCGTTTCAAATTCAAAATGCAATGAACGATACGGCAATGTGCCGAATGTATGATGAAAATACTCGTCAATCGGTCCGGTAAAAATTAATCGATCAAATGTACTAGATGGTATATCTTTATAATCAGTGCTAATCTCTACCGAAATCAACGGATGAGCAATCATTTTTTTGAACATTGCCGTATAGCCATCAGCGGGCATCATCTGAAAACGATCGTCAAAATATCGATCATTTGTATTGGTTCGAACTGGCAACCTACCGCACACTGAAGATGCTAAATGTGACGGCTCAATCCCCCAATGTTTCGCCGTATATCCTTTATACAGTAAATTAAACAAACGCCTGCCGACCTTTGAAACAACAACATCTTCTGAGTTACGAATGAAGGCAATTGATTCCTTTTCTCGCTCAAAAAACATTCTCACTTCATCTTCGGTAGTAAAATTTAAACCAAAGAGAGTGTTGACGGTTGTTCGGTTGACCGGCATTGGAACCAGTGAACCGTTCACTGAAGCCAATACTCTATGTTCGTACGGATACCACTCGGTAAATTGCGACAAGTACGTGAGAATGCTTTCATCATTAGTATGAAACAAATGCGGTCCGTAATGATGAATTCGAATCCCAATTTCATTGACAGAATCATAAGCATTGCCACCAACGTGCAATCGGCGATCTATCAACAAAATTTTTTTATCGCATTGCGTTGCCAAACGTTCCGCCAATACACAACCTGCAAATCCGGCACCGACTATAAGGAAATCAAATTGCATATCAATTATGAGTTTTTACTCTATAAACGTTTTCCCCAATGTGTATAAATGTGCTATTAGGGTATTGATTTTTGATTTCTTTATCAAACATTCTATCTTTTTCATCAATGTAAATAAATTCAGAATGCTTTGTCTTAAAGATATTCCATTCGATAATATTTTTTAATGGATAGTACTTTTTCATACTTGATATCCAATAATAATCAAATGATGCATTTTTAATATTATTAGGATCATTCGCACTCTTTTCATCCAGTAATAAATAATAATTTGAATATCCCATCTTCTGTGCATAATACTGAAATCGAAAATACTTATGTGGACTTTCACACACAACGGGTAATCCTTCAGAGCACAATTGCATTTTTTTTTGTATTTCATCGACCATTACATCATTAATTTTCGACAACTTATCCAATTTATATACACTATACGCCACAGACAATAATATAATCGATATGACTAACTTACGTCTTGTGACAAATACCCTGTCGAGGATAAAAAGTAACAGTACCACAGATGAAACAAAAGAAGGTACAAAATATCTCTCGACGATACCAAATGGCAAGATCATTGATATCGCATAAGCTATATATGGTACCACTGTAAAGACGATTAACACAATATTGAATTTATTTCCCAAAAATGACTTAACATCATTCAATCTGAATCTACCCCATATAAACAATAGAATTAACCCCATAAGAAGAATAAGCAAGTTAAGGTATCCTAAATAAATTACAGGAAGCATCATTAGTTGAAACATATCACGGGGCAATTGCCATGTCCTATAATGGACTGCACTTAATTGATTAGTGATCGCAAATGACCAAGGAAAATATAATATTAATGCAAGTATCATTGCGGCGAGGACACTTTTGTTTTTTGATTCTGACAAAACTGATAATTCAATGATAATTAGTGTGATGATATAGATGATTGAAAAATAATGAGTATATAAAAACAGAGTCGATAAAACACCGAAGGATATGACATGTCTAATATCGAATTTCGATACAGCTATGAGTTTCCCATAATAGACAATGATGATCGTACTTAGAGTAAAGTATAATGCATATGGTCTTATCTCAAAAAGGATAAATTGCGAAAAAAAGGACGATGTTGTAAGAAGTAATAATAATAAATATAAACTTTCTCTATTCACTCTTGTTTTAAAGTAAAAGAATAACACTAATAGTCCCGAAAACGCAGTAATCATTGAAAATACTTTTAAAAGAAATATATTGTTTGAACAAATCGATTGGAGGACGGTCACCACAATGAAATACAATGGCGGATTTGTGTCTGAGCCATTGAAGAAGTCTTTTACCAGTTGAAAGGGAGATGCACCTTGAGAAACGACTAAGGTGATTATTTCATCTAACCATAACGGGCGACTGATCGCAATAAGAAAATGGACTGCGAACAATATCAGGATGAGTAAGAAATATAAACTTGGAATTATCAATTCTCTCGCACGTGAAGACATTATTTACTATGATTTCAATTTATAAGAATATATTTTTTAATAAACTAAATGAGAATACATTTTAGATTTTCAAAAGTACGTTACGTATAGCTATAATTAACAACTCAACGGAATTTTAAAAGATTATGCATTTTTTGGTGGTACCATAAGGCACAAATCAATACCACAACCTCTGCAAAAACTGTCGCAACTGCGGCCCCATAAATTCCATACTGTGGAATTAAAAAAATATTGCCAAGAATATTTGCTGTTGCCCCGAAAGATACGACAACAAGATATTTTTTATGTTGATTCCATGCGATTAATAAATTCCCAAACGCGACATTGACAAATACCATAAATACATTCATCAATAGAATTTTGAAAACGCCAACAGCAGGCAAATAGGCTGTACTTAAAATTAACACTAAAATCTCTTCTGCAAAAATATACGAAGCCACTGTTAAAATAAATCCAAAACAGATTAAAATCCCAACATACAATCTTGTAGATCTCATTCTGAAATGATTCGATGTAATTTTTGCTAAATCAGGGAGAAAGGTTAAATAAAATAATCCTGGTATTGCCGTGAATAGTAAAATAATTCGATACGCACCGGTATAATAACCAAGTTCCAATCCGGGGTTGGTAAATCCTAGAAAAACAATATCAGCAGAATAATAGATTTGAATCATAAGTGCAGATATTCCAAGAGGGGCTGAATTCTTTAACAAGGACAAAATTCCATGCAAAGAAGAAAATCTCATCTTCAATTTCTCTTTATGAAAAACAAACCAAACTGCCCATACAAAAAAAAATAAGGTCGTTGTTCCGCTTATTAGCGTCACCAACGCAAGGTCTGATTGACTTTTAATAAGGAAATAGGAACCAAAAAAAATACTTGCGCCGATACTGGTTTTTAAGAGAGCCAATATCAAGGTATTTTTAAATGCTACAAAATAGAATTGAAGATTAAAGGCGAATGCAATGATAAAAATAGATTGAAAGATAAATAGATACAATTCTGACTCATTTTTAGAATAGAAAAATCCAAAACCAATAAATATACAAATGAAAAATAAAGACAACAGCAACCGTGCTCCAATCACAGTTCCGATCAAATTATTTGTCGACAAAGAATTTGATGAAGCAAGTCGCTGTGATGAATATTGTTCTATACCAAAATTAGAGAAGAGAATAAAGTATGTTGATACAGAACTGACGAATCCATAAAATCCAAAACCCGCCGCGCCCAGCACTCGCGCCAAGTATATTATAGTAAAAAAACCAAAAACCTTTGAATAAAATTCTCCAAAAGCTAAATGGCTGAAGTTCACAAAAACTGTTCTAAAAGAAAGATTAATATTATTATTCTCCATCATGAGAAGTCTTTATGAATACTACTAAATCTACTTTTAAGGTTCATCCAACCATTTTGCAAGCATGTCTGAACGTTTAGAAAGTTCATCCAACCATTCTGTAAGTCTGTCCGAGCGTTTGGAAAGTTCATCCAACCATTTTGAAAGTCTGTCTGTGCGTTTAAAAAGTTTGTCTAACCATTTCGTAAACCCGTCTCGGCATTTCCAAACACCGTCCAACCATTTCATAGTCGTGTCTCGCCACAATAAAACTTCATTCCACCTTGTAGCTCGGTTGTTAAAAAAGCCAAAAGCCTTTGAAGAAAATTCTCCAAAAGCTAAATGATTGAAGTTCACAAAAACTGTTTTGAAAGAAAGAGTAATGGGCATCTCTAAAAACTAATTTAATGGAACACGTGAGCGAAGCCATCCCTTCGGGAGATAACACTGATGGGACTGATTTTCACTGATAAAATCCGTATTAATCCATTTAATCCGTGTCATCAGTGTTCTATTTTTATTCATTCGTGAGTTTTTAGAGATGCTCTTATATCAAAAGATGGAGCGTCGGTGTTTTGCTTGTTATGCGGCGTTGGGATTTCAGGGCGGTTCTATAAATTCAAAAAAGACTTTGCCGCAAAATGTTTATTATTATTTGTTTTCTTCGTGTCTTTGTGTCTCACGAAGTGATCCCTTCGGGATTAGTGGCGAAAAAAACTTAATTTTTGGAACTGCCCTTCATTTCAAAATGTAAACACCTTATCTGCCTCAATAGACCATTGAGCCAGTTCAGCCATATTGCTAATCTCGACTCCTTCCACCAATTGGAGGTTGCGAATACCACGAGCATCCGCACAAGTGCCGCACGCTTTTATCTTGCCTCCTTTTGAGGCGATTGACTTGACCATCCTTTCGATGTTATAGTAACCTTGTGGAGTGATTTGATTCTTGATGGCGCAACCGACAGCGTCTGCCATCAAGAAGACGTTGACTTGTACAGTCGGGTGATCCTTCTGAAGAGCCATCGCTAAACGGAATGCATTGTAAGCTTTCTCCATTCCATAAGGAGCGTCGTTTATGAGTATAAGAATGTTCATTTGGTTTCCTTGTATTGTTTGTTGGAATGAATGACAACGAAAGCGCCTTCACCATAGCCATTTCGGATTGGATCAAGGGCAGTCATTGATTCTGGGTTAGAAAAGATTGTCTGACAAGTCTGGGACTGGATGAAGCCAGTCTGATGTAAGAGATCAAGTACCTGTTGAGTCGAGTAGAATGTAGCTTCGCCGTAAAACTTATTTGATGCTTTCATCGATTCGTACGTTCTACCAAGCTCAGTCTCTTTGTCGATGATTGCGACAATGATGCGTCCGTTCGGTTTCAGAATCCTATGGACTTCTCGGAGCGCTGCCTTCGGGTCATCGAGAAAACAAAGAGTCGTTATGAGCATCGCAAAGTCAAAACGTTCTGACTCGAACGGAAGGTGTTCAGCATTGGCGATGTGTGTTGTTATGCCTCTCGATCGAGCGATGGCTGCCATAGCTTCCGAAGGTTCAACGCCGATGATGATTGAGAACGGAACAGAAAATCGTCCCGTGCCGACGCCGATTTCCACACCAAGTCCTTTGTCGGGAACAAAACGGCGGATGGCTTCGACTTCGGACTGGTAAGCGAAGGGGTGCGAATCGAACCACTCGTCGTATTCGGAAGTAAACTCGTCAAACGCTTTCAATTTCGGAACTGAACTACTCATACACCTTCAACTTGACTTTCCGCTCGAAGTAATTCCCGATCATTCCTTCCTTCGCATTGCCTTTGACGGATTCTCCTTTTGTCAGCATCACCTGCAATTGTATCTCTGTTTCTGCTGCATCATCGAGCGGTTGAATGGTCATTGGCAATACGGTGATTTTTGCTCCCTCGTACGCAGCGACTTTATCTCCAACAAGGCGACAGGCCATTTGAAGATTCACTGCCCAGCCGGGGGCGAATTTGGAAATCGAGTTCATCTCGATTCGCATGGGATCGATGTATAGCCACGCATTTCGATATGGAAGTGGAACATCATCGTCCTTTGTGCGACCAATGACGGTAAGAACGATTCTCTGTTCACCTCGCTTCACATCCAATAGAAATGTCCCATTGGGTTGACGAAGTGATTTCATTGTCCCCTTGTCAAGGATATCAATGATCGTTTTCTGATCATCCGCCCATGGTCCGTTGTTTACATGGCAACTCATGCACGATTTTGATTTCCCAAGAATGCCAACTCCTGGTGGATAGGGAAACGCCTTCTGCGTGAATAACATAACTATAACAACTACGGCGAGTACAAATGTTGTTGTTTTCATATTTTTTCCTTTCATTTTTTGGTTACTTAGAATTTTATAAACAAGAATAATGGGTATCTCTAAAAGCTAGTCCCGAAGGGATCCCTTCGGGATTACGAAACCTTCAAGGTTTTTATTTTCGCGATGTACATAAAATTTTAACATCACAAAATTTGATCAAGATAAACCTTGAAGGTTTTTAGAGATGCCCTAATGTTCAGAGTATTAACGGAATAAATCGTTTTGTTTGGTTCGCATATTCAAGATACACAATTCCAAATTCATCAACAGCTTGTCGCTCCTCTTGTCTTGCAAGCCACACGTATGCACCAATCAAGATGGGCCATAGAATCAATGTTACTACGGAGGGCCAATGCAGAATCCATCCAAACGTAAAGAGAAAAATACCGGTGTACTGCGGGTGCTGCACGTAGTGATACAACCCTGTGGTTACTAATCCACCCGCACGGTGAATCTGTACCCAACCGACAGCAATCAATACAAGCCCGGATATACTGATTGCAGTTCCTGCCGTCGCAGGCCAGTGACCGATTGTCTGAAAGTAGTTCGGAGCGATTACGGGAATATCGACCAGCGGTGAGATGAGAAAGATGAGCAACGGCCAGCCGAACATTTCTGTCATAAGCGCAATGGCAAACGCAATGAACGTCCCTTGAGATTTCCAGAGAGCTTTTGTCGGACGGCGAAACGGAAGCAGAATCAAGAACGCCAGGACGATGAGGATGTTGAAAACAATGAGACCCGCCTGTCCGAACACCTCTCGTATCCAGCGAACGGTGACTGGGGGACCGTGATGTGGGATGAGTTCGACACCATAGATTGCAATAAAGAGAGCAATGGCGATCCATCCCAATGCTGTCCATCGTTTCGATCGGATTGGTGAATTCATTGTTGTGTTCCTTTTCTCGAAGGGATGGATTCCCACGTTATTTTGTTTAATTGAGTAGTAAGTTCGTTCAACTGAGTACCGGGAAGATGACTTGCAAACACAATCTTTCCACCTTTTTCGATGATGAAGATATTCTTCAGTGGGCATGTTCCTTCAACGTACTTCCCACTGTACCGCTGTGTTGCTATGCCAGAGGGGTCATATAAGAATCGAAACGAAACCTTGTTTTCCTTCATAACGGTTTCGATTGTCTTTCGATCTTTCCCGAGCACACTCACAGCCACAACTTCAACACCTTTTTTCTGATACTCTGCTTTCAACCTAAGCATGGTTGGGATTTCAGATTGACAGCCCTCGCATAAATTGGTGAACCAAAGTACAACATTCCCATTCTTGATCAGCTTTGAGAGTGTGAATTTCTTTCCATTGAAATCGTCTAACAAAAAATCAGGCGCTCGATCGCCAACACGAGGAGCGGAATACTTTTCAGTCTTTTGGGCATACACAGTATTTTCTGCCACAAGTACACCAAGCAAGATCAAGAGTGTGGTTCCGAGACTAAGAAAATAAAATGCGAAGCGGGTCAATCGTTTCGATCGTTTGTAGTTCATGATATTTTTCTTTTCAATATTATTTGTGGGCATCTCTAAAAACATCGTCGTCATTGCGAGGGAGCGAAGCGACGTGGCGATCTCCAAAATCAGCGAAAAAAAAAGATTGTTTCGGCAAAAAACGCCTCGCAATGACAATCTCTGAGTTTTGACACAGGCTCCATCCCCAATGTTGTCAGGTTAAGGATACACTTCGACTCCGTTCCGACAGTCATGCTGAGCGAATCCTGTTTTTTAGGATGAGTCGAAGCACTGTCGGAACGTCGCTCAGTGTGACTATTCGCTAACCTGACTGCATTGGGCTCCATCCCCAATGCTGTCAGGTTAATGAAAATTTTTATGAGAAATAAAGTAGGACAGGCATTCCTGCCTGTCATTTTTAAACAATTAACGACAGACAAGAATGTCTGTCCTACTACGCCCTTCTTAAACTGACAGCATTGGACTCCATCCCTTCGGGGCTTCGCCAACTTTCAATATTATTGGTCATGTCTTTACAGGGATACCAAGAACTTTCCCCCCAATGTTAATTACCAAACCGAGTAACGATCGCTTGATCCCGAAAGGCGAAAGCCACCATTGCTCGAACAGAACCTTCCCGAGATGCCAAGCTCTTCCAATGTTGCGAAGTTCGAGACGTGGGGACGGCTCACCGAAGAAGTTGCCGAAAGCAAATCCCGCAAGACCTTCGCCGGCTTCGAGCATACAGTACCCGCCGCCGCAGAATTCAGCTTTGGGAACAATGCCGTTTATTTCATCAACAATGCGGTGAGCAACAATTTCAGCCTGAACGTGAGCAAACACGCCAGCCTTCGGCAGCATCATCGGCACGTCGGGTTTCCACCGACCGGGAATACTAATAGCTGTGATATCGCCGATTGCATAGACGTTCTCATATTTAGTCTTGAGTGTGGAACGATCAACGGGAACCCAGCCCGCTTCATTTGTTAAGCCCGCCTCACGCACAATGCGTGGACCGCGATGTGGTGGAATTGCGATGAGCATATCGTATCGAGCAGATTCTTTGCCATCAAAAGAGAGCGTATGATTTTGAGAATCAACTGAAATCAATTTGTGCAGTGGATGAAAAACAATTCCCTTCGACGTGAGCATTTGCTTCACTGCCTCGCCAAGTTGCGGACCGGCAACAGGCATCGGCTGCGGCTCTGGTGTATACAGATGAACATTGACATTATCTTTCAAGCCATCCCGACCTTGTCTTCGGAAATAATCGGCAATGAGCATAGCGGCTTCGTGTGGCGCACCGGGACACTTGTATGGCAATGCAGAAACAACCAATGCAATATTTCCGCCGCTAAACTTACCAAGTGCCTGTTGAAGTCTCTTCGTTTCCTCAAATGTGTAAAAAGAAAAAGCACTCTCAGTAAGTCCCGGTATCAATTCTGGAGCAAGCTCAGCGCCGAGAGCGACAATCAGATAGTCGAAGTTCAGTGGCTGCGTTGTTGTGGTGATGCGACGATTAGGAATGTCAATACCTGTTACTTCAGCATGGGTGACCTCGACTCCCGGACGAACAAGCGTGCGGATTGGCTTGGTGATTTTATCAGCTTTCCGATCACCCGTCATAAGCCAGAGAAACGATGGGGCAAAAGCATGCTCGGTGTTCTTTTCGACAAGCACAACTTTATGCTCGTGCGGCAACTTACGCCGGAGTTCGTTAGCGACGACAATTCCGCCAACGCCGCCTCCAAGTATTACGATAGTTTTATTATTCACATTTTTCTCCTTTTGTGCGTTGAGATAGTTATATAGGTTATCACTAAAAACTTAAAAAGATTGTCATTGCGAGGGAGGAACGACCGAAGCAATCTTCTTCCATTATACAGAAATAAAGATTGCTTCTCCGCCTTCGGCGGATCGCAATGACGACAATGTTTTTAGAGATGCCCTATAGTTATTGTGTTAAAGAGCGCCTTAACTGTATAATAAACTAATTCTAATGTATCCAAGCTACCCATTTCCTCACCTTTTTCAAAATCACCTTCACGTTGTGCCATCGTATTTGTCAGATGAGCGAAACAAATTACATTTTTATTTTTAGCCTTGGCAAAAGCATAAAGAGCAGCCGCCTCCATTTCAACACAAATGGATTTTTTATTCTTTGCAGATTCAATTGCTGAACGTGTTTCTCTAAAAGGCGCATCGGTCGTCCAACTTACACCACTCTCGACTGAAAGCGAAGTTTCTTTATACTGGTTGATTAATCTGTTCAACAAATTCTTATTGATTGAAGCATCTTCTTGTGGAGGTAAATAGTGGTAGCTTGTTCCTTCATCTCGAATCGTTTGCTCGATTAAAATGAATCGAGCATTATTTTGAGGAGGATTAATAATGCCCGCCGACGTAACACTTATAAGTAACTGACAGCCAGATGCAAATAGTTCTTCGGCAACTAACACTGCAAATGAAGAGCCGACAACACAACCCACTACACCAAACTCTAATTCTTTATACTGAAAACTGTAAAGTTTTGTATGATAGCAAGCCCAGCATTTATTAAGTTCTGCTTGGTTAGTCCGTAAAAGATACTCGACTAAATCACCGTCAGGATCAAGGATGCAAACATTTGGTACTCGACAATTCTCAATTGATTTTTGCCTCCTCGCTTCACGTAATAAATTTTCAGGAGTAAATACAGATGCTTCTTGGTAGTACTTGTTTTCAAAAAAATTGTTCATTCGTTATCTCTTGTCTAATTGTAAAAATATCGTATGCAATAGTTAAGTAGTTCTTACTGAAATACTCTTTGCGCGTCATTGCGAGGAGCGAGGCGACGTGGCGATCTTCAAAATCAGAGAAAAAAAGCAAGATTGTGCCGAAGGCATTCCGTTGGAACTTCGGCAAAAAACGCCTCGCAATGACAATCTCTGACTTTTGACACAGTCTCGATCCCTTCGGGAACTGCGGCGACGTGCTGTTGTGAGTTCGTGCTGCGTTTTCTTCGGAATTGTTTATGGGCATCTCTAAAAACATCGTCGTCATTGCGAGGGAGCGAAGCGACCGAAGTCCCAAAGGGATCCCCTTGGGACAATCTTTCAATTAAAGGGCGATTCCAAAAATTAAGTTTTTTTCGCCACGAAGACACAAAGGCACAAAGAAAACAAATAATAATAAACATTTTGCGGCTTCGCGTCTTTGCGAGAAATTTTTTTTTCAATTTATAGAACCGCCCTAAAAAGAAAAAACGAGATTGTGCCGAAGGCATTCCGTTGGAACTTCGCCAAAGAACGGCTCGCAATGACAATTTTTTTTAGGTTTTTAGAGATGCCCTTATTCTACTTTTAATGGTAGCCCAACAACTTTCATATCGTGTTCTAGAAAAACTTTTGCAATTTCCTCTGCTGTTGGAGGAGAAGTCCAAGCATCTGTTACCGTAAAAAACGCTTCCATTTTTCCTGCCGGTAGATAAGAAACTATCATCTTTCCTTTTTCTGTTCGTTGAACAAATGCGTGTTGAACATTTCTGGGAAGAAAAATGGTGTCCCCCGATTTCATTTGATATTTGTCTTCACCAACTTGAAATAAATATTCACCTTCTACAACATAAAACCACTCGTCCTGAAAAGGATGAATGTGCAGCGGCGGACCACCTTTAGGAGTTAATCCCGTTTGCTCAAAAACAGCTAAATCTCCGTCAGTGTCGGAGGAAGAAATTTTGATGTCTAATGTATTTAAAGTAACACCTTTCATCTTGTAATGTTTGCCAAATCTGGCTTCACCTGCATTTATTTTAAAACCTTTATCTGTTCTCATAATAATATTCCTTTTAATTTTTGCTAATAATGTGATAGGATAAAAAGCAAGTGCGAACAAAATAAATCTTCTTCGTTTCATAATTCTCCGTTTTTAAATTGTTGAAGTAATTTTTTGTCAGTCAATTAGTAAGTTGCACTGTCGCCAAAGGGTTTCCGCCAACACGTGCGCAAACGAAGCCCGATAGGGTTTGATGAAAGGCGTTTGTTCGCCGCGGCGAATTATCTGACGTTCGGCCAACCCATCTATCCAGTGTATCCACACATTCCAACCCGCGGTGAATTAACTACTGGCAATAACATTTCCTCACCACATTCATGTGTACCAGCGCACGCATCGCAAAGCCATCCTTCACCTTCGTAGATGCACTGACTGCATACTTGTGTGGCGACCTTTCCGCACGAATCACAGATTGTTGAAGGGGAATCATTCCGTGCCAACACCCGAATGGATTTCTTCTTGATGTCGCCTTCTCGTTCTGCCACAACCATAAGAGCAAGTTCCGTAGTTGTGCCAAAATCATATTCATAGAAAAATTTCATTTTTGGGCGGAGGACATCATTTAATACTACATCCATACCCTCATCCTCATCACCCATTTCTTCATCTGAATCAGACATATATGTTTTGCCCTCAATTGTAAAAGCGCTCAAATGTCCACAACACTCAAGCCAAGTATCTCTAAGGAAACCATCCAAGTCTGCAAGCCTTGCATCAGCAGATGCTTCGATATGTATCCAATACTCTGGGGAAGCTCGTCCCTCAATTACCAAATGAAAAGTCTTTGTCTTCTTGAACTGTTGTTTGCCTAATGATGTTTCTGGAACAGCTTTTCCTTGTTTGCAAGACGCGAGGTGCTTTGTCATTGTTGACTTGCTAAAGTCACCGCCGCAAATATTACACGTTCCATTTGATACATGTTTTGTCATTTTTTACTTTCTCCTTTCAAGTTGAATGGTGGATAACGGTTTGCGGGTTTAAGAAGTGCGGGATTTGTTCCGCTGCAAATAATTCAATAACGGCATGCTCTAATGTTTCTTCGTTGAATTTCATTCTTCGCTTTTATTCTGCTGTTTCAGCTTTTGAATATCCTGTTCTATTTCCTTCAGGCTTTGCTCTTTCTCCATTTGGTTTTGTGTGGCTTTGTATTTTTCAAATTCTATGTTTGATTGTAACTCCTAAGTAACTCACATCGTGAGTTACTCTTTTTGAAAAAAATTCGCCGAAGGCGTACTGAACGCGCTACTCAGCGCAATAAATGTATAAAATGATATTCCTTAACTACTCAGCGAAAACAACCCCACCCTTTATCCCTCCCCTTTTAGGGGAGGGA
>CAYHZL010000055.1:0-18219 GCA_964361075.1 uncultured Chitinophagaceae bacterium | reverse complement strand
CCGTCTTTTTGGCGGAGGGATTTTTTGAATAAACAATAACGCTGAGGAGTTACAAAATAAGAAAAATGCGAAAAAAATTTTCTCTGAAATATATTTTTCTTCCGTTACTTTTTTTTGTGAGATGCAATCCGACTGCGCAAGAGGATTACAATACTCCGACAACAATTTCCGGTCAAGTGAAAGATAATCAAGGTGTTGCAATTTCAAATGCGCGTGTGTTCCTTTCTACCGCTCCAACATTCGATGCTGTTACAACAGATGCGAATGGACTTTTTTATTTGAAAGGATTTCCTTCCGGCAAACATCGCATTACAATCGAAAAAATCGGTTTTGAATTATTTGGAACTGATGTTCCTTCAGCAATCAATGGTGTCTCCACAATAAATCCGATATTGATTCGAAAAATATATTCTGTTCCGGCAATAAAACCATTAAGCACAGGCGCAGTTCGAATCAACAAAAATATTTTAGAAACTGATTTTGACGGCAACGGAATTTACGAACCTTTCGTTGTACAAGGCGCCGCATTTTCTCCTGTTCCAATCGGCAGCGCACCAATACCGCAAGCACTCTACGATCGTTCGATTGCCACACTCGTTGACATACATGCAAATACTGTTCGCACATATTCCGGTGTTGACAAATATTTTTTACAAAAAGCTGCACAAAACAATATTCGCGTCATTGTTGGATTTTGGGTCAATCTCGATCTTGATTTATCGCTTCCTGATATTCGTAAAAAAATTGTTGATGATTTTTCGAATTTTGTTTTTGATCTCAAAGAGTATCCCGCAATACTCATCTGGAATATCGGGAATGAACAAAATTATTCTTCAGCACCAAATAACGGCAACAGTCAATATTGGTATTCGCTTGTTCAGGAAATGGCTGTTGCGGCATATAAAGTAGAAGGAGAAAAATTTCATCCGGTCTGTGCCAGCAACGGCGGTTATGCTAATATCGGTAGTGCAGCAAAAAATGCAGACGATGCTTCGATGAGTTATGTGGATTTGTGGGCATCGAACGCGTACGAATGGAGTTTCGGAAATTTTTTTACTGAATACAGAAAGAAAAGTGCAAAGCCAATTGTTATTACCGAGTTTGGAATTGATGCGTTGGATAACAGAACAAAAACAGAATACGAAGTAACGCAAGCGGAATTTGACAGCACGAATTGGAATCAAATGCGTACTGCAAGCGATGTGTGTGTTGGTGGAACAGTGTTTGAATTTACAGATGAATGGTGGAAAGACGACAAAGGAAACAGAACGACACATGAGTACGGCGGATATTTTACGGGCGCACATCCGGACGGATATGCGAATGAAGAATGGTGGGGCATTATTGCTGTTACTCCGGATACAGACGGCGATGGCTTAGATGAATGGCGGGCACGAAAAGCGTATTATATGTTTCAACGAAACTGGAAGTGAAAATAATTTTCTATCAGGAGGCGTTATGAAGAATGAAGAAAAAGTTACACGCAGAACATTTGTGAAAACGGTTGTCGGCGGCGCTGCTGCGTTGGGTATTGCAAATACGTTGGAACCGTTTGAAACGTTTGCACAAGAAACAAATCCAAAACAAAAAATGCCGACACGCGCACTCGGACGAACCGGACACAATGTGTGTCTGTTTAGTCTTGGCGGGCAAGCGACACTTGAACAAGATGGAAAGACAGATGAAGCTGTTGCGATCATTAACCGCGCGATTGATTTGGGTGTCAACTATATTGATACTGCGGCGGCGTACGGCAGAGGAGTGAGCGAAACATATATCGGCGAAGTAATGAAGACGCGAAGGAAAGAAGTTTTTCTTGCAACGAAAACACATGATAGAAGTTATGATGGCTCCATGCGTTTGTTGGAAAAATCTCTGAAGCAATTGCAGACCGACCGCATTGATGCATGGCAATTACATAATGTGCGCACACAAGATGATCTGGATAAAATTTTTGCAAAGGATGGCGCAATGAAAGCAATGGAAAAAGCGCGTGATGAAAAAATTATTCGCTTTCTCGGCATTACCGGACATCGTGACCCTTTCATTTTGAAAAAAGGGATTGAGCAATATCCATTCGACTCTATATTAATGGCGCTGAATGCTGCCGATAAACATAATGCATAATGCATCATTCATCGATCATTTATTACCAACTGCGGTTGAGAAAAAAATGGCAATCATCGGAATGAAAATTCCGGCGCGAGGAAAAATTTTTCGTGAAGGCGGTATCACTTCAATGAAGCAAGCGATGGGATATGTTCTCACACTGCCGGTCAGTACCGTAATCATCGGTATTTCAACATTGAAAGATGCAGAAGAGAATGTGCAGCTCGCGAAAAATTTTCAACCATTCTCGAAAGAAGAAATGGCGCATTTGGAATTACTTACAAAACCGTACTATAACGAGGCAAGTTGGTTCAAAGAAAAATGGTGAGAAAAATGAAAACTCTTAAAATTATTTTTATTGTATGGCTTATTGCAGGAAGATATCTTTCGGTTGCCCAGTCTTCCGTATTTGTTTCAACACAAGGCAAACAAATTATTGCATCGGATGGCAGACCGTTACTTTTGAAAGGGATAAATCTTGGCAATTGGTTAGTGCCTGAAGGATACATGTTTAAGTTTGAAGGAACTAATTCTCCGCGTCTCATCGATAAAGTATTTTCAGAATTGCTTGGTTCCGATGGAGCGAAAAAATTCTGGAAACAGTATCGCGATAACTACATCACGAAAGAAGATATTGCGTTCATAAAAAAAATCGGGCTGAATTCTATTCGTGTGCCGTTCAATTATCGCTTGTTTGTTTCCGAAGATCACGATACACGATTTGCGGGTCCCGGATTTGAAATGCTCGATCGTGTCGTTGCATGGTGCAAAGAAGAAAAACTGTATGTTGTGTTTGATATGCACTGCGCACCCGGCGGACAAACCGGTGATAATATAGATGACAGCTTTGGTTATCCATATTTATTTGAAAGTGCAGAAAGCCAGCAACTGACTATTGATCTTTGGAGAGAAATTGCAAAACGATATGCGAAGGAACCAATCGTCATCGGTTACGATCTTTTGAATGAACCAATCGCCACATATTTTGATGCGGCAAAGTTCAACGATAAACTTGAGCCGTTATACAAACGCATCGTTGCCGGCATTCGCGAAGTGGATACGAACCACATTGTTTTTCTCGGCGGTGCACAATGGAATGGTAATTTTAAAGTATTCGGAATACCGTTTGATAAAAAATCTGTGTATACATACCACAAATATTGGTGCGATACTACACAGGCAATGGTGCAGGAATACAAAGACTTCAGCAATAAATATACCGTGCCGATATGGATGGGAGAATCCGGAGAGAATACGGATATATGGGTTGATGGATGGAGAAAATTGAATGAGCGAAATAATTTTGGATGGTGCTTTTGGCCCTACAAAAAAATGGATGCGACAAGTAATATAGTATCAATGAAGCGCACGGCGGAATGGGATTCGATTATTGTCTATACTAAAAGGGCGGGGAATTCGTTTGCAGACATCCGCAAATTTATGCCGGCGCGCGATGTAATTACAAAAGCATTCGATGATTATCTTGAGAACTGTAAATTCCAACATTGTGAAGTCAACGAAGGATATGTGAAAGCGTTGGGATTGATGCAAAATAAAAAATAAAGATTGGCTCACAAGTTATTTATATTTACTTCCTATGAAAACAAAAATATTTTTCTTTCTTTGTATTGCAATACAATTGGTATTCGCACAATATGAAGACTCCGGTAATCGCGGCAGTTATTTTTCTAAAAAGAAATACACGGAAGCACCTATTCCCACATTCAAAGAAAACAGAATCAAACTTCCTTCACCAATTCTTGAAAATAATCCCGAGTACGTAGAATTGTATTGGAGAGCGTGGTCGCTGGCATTCGATCATTTTAAGCATCCGCCGGAAGGTTCGCCATTTGTTTCCAATTATATTGATGAAGCATTTTCACCGAGTGTGTTTCAGTGGGATACGATTTTCATGCTGATGTTCGCGCGGTACGGTCATTCAATCTTTCCGGCAGTTCAATCACTTGATAATTTTTATTGCCGCCAATATGAGAATGGCTACATCTGTCGCGAGATTCAAGAAGCCGATGGAAAAGATTTTGTGTATATCGGTCGAGAACACACAGTTAATCCGCCTCTTTTTGCGTGGGCAGAAGTTGAATCATACAAAGTTACCGGCGATAAATCTCGTTTCGCCGCAGTTCTTCCTGTGATAAAAAAAAATGCAGAGTGGTTGGAAAAAAATCGCAGAAAAGAAAATACAAAATACAATTTATTTTGGAATACCGGGCTTGGTTCCGGAATGGATAATCTGCCATTGCAAGGTTCCGGTTGGGTGGATATGTCTTCGCAAATGGTGTTGATGTATCGCAATCTTTCTTTTATGTGTCGGGAGATTCAGCAAACAGATGAAGCGAAAAAATTTGAAGTACAGGCAAACGAGATTACACAACGTATCAATCAATATATGTGGAATGAAGAGGACGGATTTTATTACAACGTTGATGATATTGGAGTTCAGCAAAAACTACAAAGTGTCGGTGGGTTCTGGACCATGCTTGCAGGTGTTGCAAATGAAAAGCAAGCGATGCGATTGCTTGCCCATCTGAAAGATCCACATTCGTTTTGGCGACCGATTCCATTTCCTTCGCTTGCTGCAAATGAAAAAGAATATAAATCCGATGGACAATATTGGCTTGGTGCCGTGTGGGCACCGACTAATGTGATGATCATTAAAGGGCTGGAACAGTTCGCACACGAGTTTGATAATTCAACGGAAACTTCATTCAATGAATTTGCAACCACAGCAACAGAAAAGTATCTCGATGGTGTATGTGCAGTCTATAAAAAAACAGGAACGTTGTGGGAAAATTATTCTCCAGATCTGGTGATGAGAGGAAATCCATCGCAAAAAGATTTTGTCGGCTGGACAGGTTGCGGACCGATTGAATTGTTGATTGAGAATGTTCTCGGCTTACATCCGGATGGTGCTCACAATAAATTAATTTGGAATATCAATCGTATAGACAGACACGGCATTGAACAATTACGATTCGGCGAAATTATTGCAACAGTGATTTGTCAAAAGCGTGAAAGCGTTGGAAGTCCGGTGGAAATTCATGTTATTGCAAATAAACCATTCGAGCTGGTGGTTACTTCACAATGGAGAGCAAAAAAAGTTTTTACTGTTCAAGCAGGACGACAAGTGCTTGAAGTGAAATAACAATGGATTATTACTCACATATTATTTCCGGCATTGCTGTGGCAAGTGTTGCATCGTCGCAATTAAAATCGAAATGGCAAATGCCGGCAACATTTTTTGCGGGAGCTGTTGGCGCCATTTTGCCGGATATTGATACGCTGACTCTGCACAAAGATTTTGATACAACAATCGGCGCGTTCTTGCGCTTACACGAATCAGGAAGAGAAATATATTCCGGAGCGCATTGGTTATTCGCATCATTATTTTTTTCATTCGGTTGCAGGAGTAACGTCTGCTTCCGTGTTAACTTTTTTCATTGCGTATTTCTTTTCTCTCTTGTTCGCACGCTCTTCGATGAAAAGTTTTTTCTCTCGCTATAAAATACCTTATCTTACATTTTTCTTCGGAGGAATAGCGCATCTCATCGGCGATCTGCCGACACCGCCAGGTATTACCGGCGGCATACGATTACTTTGGCCCAGCACAGAGGCATTTGGCGGCGCGGGAAAAATTTGGTGGAATCATAACTTCGATTTGATGCTGTTGTTTATGCTCTGCGTGCTTATCAATATGGCTATTGTGTTCGGCATACAACGATTAGCGTTGATGAAAACAATGATTGTCTTCGCGTTGACCATTGGTGCAGTGTGGTACCAAATAGAGCAGCGCAATTTTGAATTTAATCCGACGAAAGGCGCGGAATTTTCCGAGTGTGAACGACGGTCAATGGATTTTCAAAAAAATATTTTAGGGGAAAGAGGATTTTATTTGATGATGCAGTTCGAAGAAAAAACTTCATTGCATGGTACTGTTCACAGAATTATTCCATGGGAATAAAAAATTTATTTCTAAAAAATTAAAACAAATACCGCAAAGTCGCTAAGACGCAAAATTCCAAAGAGATTATCTTTAGAATATTTATTATCATTTTTTTATTTTTTCCTTTGCGCCTTTGTGCCTTTGCGGTGAAAAAATTTATTTTTGAGGGACAGTTTCTTTCTTTTGTCCGAACACCATTGCAAGCACAACTCCGGCGAGAAGATATTCAATCAGAGCGAACACGAACCATTTCAGCGCGAGTCCGTACGGAATTGCATACGAAGCATAAGAATTGAATGCGAATGAACAGCTCATAATCATTCCAAAATAAAATCCATAGCGCACACCTTCCATAATTCCTTTTCCCTCATATCCCTTAGAAAAAATAAGTGAAAAGAAAAATGCTACGACCATTTTTACGGGATGCATAATCCACATCTTCTGCATCATGTCCGTGCGCCAGACGTCATGCATTGCGGCGTACGTATTCATTAAAATTACGCCGTGGATAATTATGTCTAATACTTCGAGGGTGAGAAAAACTGCGATAGATCCGATCAACACTTTTTTCATACCGCCTCCTTATGTTGTGAGAGTAAAAAAACAATTGGTGTTTCCCTGACGGTGCAATGATACAGAGAGCGTGTTAAAAAGTCAAGTGGAGAAATACACCAAGGCGAATGATCATCTGCTTTTTTATCTCTCTTCGCAGATGATTATGGTTTGGTTGAGGGGATTTCCGGTAGGCTTGTGCACTTCTCCGAATGCGAAGGGGGGGAGTTTACAAGTGAATGGGGGAACCCCAGTTAGCTCGCGGAATTCCCCGACAGCACAGGGTAAGGGCAACAGGTACGGTTGGGGAGTTCCCGAAGCGAATTAGAAAAAGATAGAGCAAAACGAGGGAATCAAAATTTCAAGCAGGGGAATGCTTCAACACGATTGGAGAGCCACGAAAGGGAAGTGCATTTGTGTAGATGATGAAATTACAGTGTTTTTGAGTGTTGGGATAGATTCATACATAAAAATCCTTCCCAATCTACACTATAAATATTTCCCGTGTGGTGCAATGCTGTTCTTTGCTTGCATTTCCATCGAGTGCTGAGTAACTTGTCCGCAACAGGATTCAGCGGGTCTTTCCATTTCGAATGTCTTTAATAGAAATTCAATAAAGCCACAAGAAGGATTGATCTGAGGCTTTAATTTTTTTTAAATATAAACTGTTTTCCGTTATGTCTAATCAAATAAGAATATCTCATGTTACATTCATAAACTATAAAGCCTTTAAATCATTTTCTGTGAGTTTTCAGCAAATGAATATTCTTGTTGGTCCAAATAACTGTGGCAAATCAACTATTATTGGCGCGTTTAGAATTTTAGATATTGCTATTCGGAAAGCGAGGTCGAGATCAAGTTCATTCATTGAAACTTCTGACAAACAATTTTTGGGATATGAATTATCTGCCGAAATAATTCCCGTATCTTTGGAAAATATTCACACAAATTATGCTGATGAGGACACAAGCGTTACTTTTTATTTAACAAATAAAAATAAAATGACCATATACTTTCCTAAAGGAGGTGGCTGCATATTTGTTGCAACATCCGATAAATTGGGAGTAATTAGAACACCGGCGAAGTTTAAATCAGAATTTCCAATCGAGAATGTCATTGTCCCTGTTATGGGCCCGGTAGAGCATGAAGAAGAAGAAGTAACAATAGAAACGGTAAAGAATGGAGTGTCTACTCATAGGGCATCACGGCATTTTAGAAACTATTGGAAGTATTTTCCTGATGACTTTGATAATTTTGCACAATTGATTAAAGATACATGGAAGGGAATAGAAATTGAACGACCCTATAAATCTGATCCAAAGGATTCCAAACTAGTTATGTTTTGTAAGGAAAATAGGATTCCAAGAGAATTATTTTGGGCAGGATTTGGATTCCAAATATGGTGTCAATTATTAACCCATATATCACGGGCAAAAGATAAAAGTTTAATTGTGATTGATGAACCAGAGATTTACCTGCATCCAGAAGTTCAAAGACAACTTATAAATTTTTTAAGAGATTTAGGAATTGATGTTTTAATCGCAACTCATTCTACGGAAATTCTAAGTGAATCAGATGCTAGTGAAATACTGTTAATAGATAAAGATTCTTCATCAGCAAAAAGACTTAAAGATATTAAAGAAGTACAATCTGTTTTATATAAAATAGGATCTTTTCAAAATATTACTTTGACTCAATTAGCTAAAAACAGAAAAATTCTTTTTATAGAAAGTATGGATGATTTTAAAATCATTAGGAGATTCGCAAAAAAATTAAAATATAGTGATTTGTCATTGGGTTCTGGAGTTACCGCTATTGAATCTAAGGGCTTTTCATCTTGGGAAAAAATTAAAGATTTTGCATGGGGCTTTAAAGCAACATTAAATGAAAATATAAATATTACTACAGTTTTTGATCGTGACTATTGGTGTGATGAAGAAATAAAAGAGATACTTTGTGAACTAAATAAGTGTGTATCTGTTGCACACATCCACTCAAGAAAAGAAATAGAAAATTACTTACTTGTTCCTGGTGTATTGCAAAGAGTTTTAAGAAATTCTATTCATGATAAAGAAATTCGGACTGGAAACAAATGTACTGCACCAATAGATATTGTAGATATATTGACAACAATTACAAACCCAATGAAAAGTCAAATACTTGGACAATACATTGCAAAGAGATCTGATTATCTTAAAAGCACAGGAATCGATAACTCCACTATAAATAGTGAAACGATTAAGAAATTCGACGAGAAATGGAATCAGATATCAATCCGGATGGAAATAATTCCCGGGAAAGAAATTCTGAGCACATTAAGAAGTAAAATTCAAGAAATATACGGTATTAGTATAACAGATTATAAAATAATAGATGAATTTACTTCGGAAGAAATACCCGAAGATTTATCAATTCTTATTTCTAAATTAGAATCCTTTAGAAATAGTTAAACTATTAGTCTTAATTGAATAGATATTATTTTATAAATATCTATTCTTTGTAACCGATGTTACAAAGACATTTTTTTTACATTTTCAACGTTTTCATTGGAAAGTTAGATTACAACTCAAATTGTTGAGATGTTGAAGAATGAGAAAGAGTAACCCCCTCTGTCCTTCGGACATCTCCCCCTTGCAAGGGGGAGAATTAAAGAGGGGGTCAAAAATAAAGAAAGATACATCGTCGGAGAAGTTTTTATTCCCGTATAAGTTTTTTGTATTTAATTCGATGCGGCTGGTCTGCGGCAATACCCAGACGCTTCTTTTTATTTTCTTCATATTCAGAATAATTTCCATCGAACCACACCACATTGCTTTCGCCTTCAAATGCAAGAATGTGTGTTGCAATGCGGTCGAGGAACCAACGGTCGTGAGAAATAACCACAGCACATCCGGCAAAGTTTGTCAGCGCTTCTTCTAACGCGCGAAGTGTATTCACATCAAGATCGTTTGTCGGCTCATCGAGAAGGAGAACGTTTGCACCTTCCTTTAAAATTTTTGCAAGATGAACGCGATTGCGCTCTCCGCCGGAGAGTTGAGAAGTAAGTTTTTGTTGATCGGTACCGCTGAAATTAAATCTTGCAACATACGCGCGTGAATTAATTTCGCGATTGCCAAGTTTTAATAATTCATCACCGTCGGAAATTTCCTGCCATATTGTTTTATTCGAATCGAGCGGGCGCGATTGGTCAACGTAGGAAAGTTTTACAGTATCGCCAATAGTAATAGTGCCGCCATTCGGAGTTTCTTTTCCGGTAATCATTTTAAACAGCGTTGTTTTACCCGCGCCGTTTGCGCCGATGACACCAATAATGCCGCCGGGAGGAAGATCAAAATTCATATCGTCGTACAATACATTATCGCCGAATGCTTTCGAAACTTTTTCTGCGCGAATAACAATATCGCCAAGCCGCGGTCCGGGCGGAATATAGATTTCAATTTCTTCATCGCGCTTATCGCCTTGCTCGGAAAACATTTTTTCGTACGAAGTAATACGTGCTTTGCTTTTTGCGTGGCGTCCCTTCGGATTCATGCGGACCCATTCCAATTCTTTTGCAAGCACGCGCTGACGTTTCGATTCTTGTTTCTCTTCGAGTGCGAGGCGTTTATGTTTTTGTTCGAGCCACGAAGAATAATTTCCTTCAAACGGAATTCCTTCACCGCGGTCAAGTTCCAAAATCCACCCGGCAACATTATCGAGAAAATATCTATCATGCGTTACGGCAAGCACTGTGCCTTTGTATTGTGCGAGATGTTGTTCGAGCCACGCAACAGATTCTGCATCGAGATGGTTTGTTGGTTCATCCAGCAGTAACACATCAGGCGCTTGCAACATCAGTCTGCACAACGCAACGCGGCGTCGTTCGCCACCGGAAAGAATAGAAACCGATGTCTCTCCCGAAGGGCAACGCAGTGCATCCATTGCTTGTTCAAGTTTACTGTCAATATCCCACGCACCCATCTGATCAATTTTTTCTTGCAAGTTGCCTTGTTGTTCAAGAAGTGTATCAAAATCTGCATCGGGGTCGGCAAATTTTCCGGTAACAGCTTCGTACTCTTTTACAAGATTCACAATTTCTTGCACGCCTTCTTCAACAATTTCTTTTACAGTTTTTGTCGCGTCAAGTTCCGGTTCTTGCGGAAGGTAGCCGAATGTAATTCCTTTTTGTGCGGTAATTTGTCCGATATAATCTGTATCAATGCCGGCAATGAGGCGAAGCAAAGTGCTCTTTCCAGACCCGTTAAGTCCCAACACGCCGATTTTTGCTCCATAAAAAAATGAAAGATAAATATCTTTGAGAACTTGTTTATTCGGCTTGTGCACTTTGCTGACGCCGATCATCGAAAAAATAATTTTATTGTCGCTCATAAGTCTCTGTTGGTTTATAGTTTCAAGAATAATTGCATTTTTCTTTTCCAAGATACAAAATGATTGGCTTTGAACAAAAATCTTGTTTTCTTTCAGTGTAACTATTCATTCTAAAAGAGTAAGCCACATTCGCCGCGGCGAATCACAATTTTTTTTGACAGAAATTATTTTGATTGAGTAAAAGCATTAGCCACAGATTGCACAGAAAAAACACGGATTCACATAGAAAAGTTAAATAATTTAATCCGTGAACATCAGTGTTGTTTCCGTGTCATCTGTGGTGTATGTTCAATGTGAATATAGAAAATCATTTGAAATCTGAATTGCGCCGAGTAGTTGCGTTCTATCGTAAAAAATAATTTGTAACTGGCATCAGTCTTCTCTAACTTTTTTCAAAGAGATCAATGTGTGATAGTCAAAAGAAACAATGAAAATTATTATTACCGGCGGTACAGGATTTATCGGAACGCGGCTTATTGCAACTCTTTCCAAAGAAGAACATGAAATAGTAATTCTCACTCGCGCCGCTCGTCCGCAGGAACAACGTAACGCTGCAGTGGTGCGGTACGTGCAGTGGGATGCAAAAACTTTTGGTGCATGGGCGAAGGAAGTGAATGGAGCCGATGCAATTATTAATCTCACCGGCAAAAATACATTTGAACAACGCTGGACATCTGCAGTGAAACAAGAATTAATTGAAAGTAGAATTGGTGCAACGCGGCTGCTTGTTGAAGCAATTCGCCAAGCGTCCAATACACCGTCGCTACTTGTATCTGCATCCGCTGTTGGTTATTATGGAGATACGCACGATGCGGCAGCTACAGAAAATCTGCCGCGCGGAAATGATTTTCTTTCCGAACTCACCAACAGATGGGAACAAGAATCGCAGCAAGCAGTATCGCTTGATGTGCGCGTTGTTAATCCGCGATTTGGTGTCGTGATTGGCAAGCATGGCGGTGCAATTGCAACAATGATGTTGCCATTTCGTTTTTTTGTTGGCGGGTACTTGGGTTCGGGAAAGCAATTCTTTCCGTGGATTCATATTGATGATGCGGTGCAAGCGATTGTGTTTCCGTTGCACCATGCAAAGGTTTCCGGCGCGTATAATGTTACAGCACCGCAGTCTGTTACGATGAAAGATTTTTGCGCCGCTCTCGGAAAAGCAATGCGCCGTCCATCGTGGACATTTGTGCCGTCATGTGTTCTCCGGCTTGCACTTGGAGAAGCGTCTTCGATGTTGTTAAGCGGACAAAATGCATCACCGAAAAAAATAACAGATGCCGGATTTCGGTTTACGTTTCCATTGCTTGAAGATGCGTTGAACGATGTTATGAAGTAGTTTTAAAAACTAGTGCCGTTTCAAATAAATAAAATTGTGATTCTAAATTTTTTTACGTCAAACTACTAACTGACCCCACCCTAACCCTCCCCTTGCAGGGGAGGGAAATATTCCTCTCCCCCTGCAAGGGGGAGATTGAGAGGGGGTTAAAAAAAATACTACATTTGTTTTTGCGATGTACCATAAAATTTTAACATCACAAAATTTGGTCAAGATAAACCTTTCAGCCAAAGGCTGATGCGCCTCTGGCGCAGAAGGTTTTTAGAGATGTCCTTATGAAGCAGCGCACATCATAAAATTTCGATATTGATTATTGTAGCGTATGAATAAATTTTTTCTATTTTCATTTCTTGTCGTTTGTATCGTTGGCTTCGGATGTGTGTCCGATGTATCGCACGACAATTCACTCGATCCGCTTTCGCCATCATACAAAGCAGAAGCCACAATTGGCGGTCGCGTTACGATTCGCAATCTTGCTTCGGTCGGCATTGGCTCCGCGTTTGTTATTGCATTGCCGGCAAACATTTCTACTCGCACCGATTCAAACGGTTATTTCTCACTCTCAAAAATCCCATCCGGAAATTGTACGCTTATCGTACAAAAAGAAAATTTCATTGCAGACACATTGCAGATTTCTGTTACAGTGAATGTGCCGCAAACAGTCTCGTTCTCTCTCAAAGCAGAAGCGGTATTAAACGGTCGCGTTATTGTGCGCAACCTTGCTTCCGTAGGTATCGGCTCGGCGCTTGTTACTTTGTTGCCTTTAAACATTGCTACTCGTACCGATGCAAACGGCTACTTCGCGTTTTCAACAAAAATTGCTACCGGAAATTATACGCTTACAGTGCAAAAGGAAAATTTTGTTACCGATACGTTACAACTTTCTTTTAAAGTGGATGAACAGCAAACGATTTCATTTTTGCTTAACGGATTTCCTGTTATTACATCATCACAAGTAATTACGCAAAAGATTGACCAATATTTTCCTGGGCCCATCTACTCTGCAACATTTACGGCAACTGTAGCCGATCCGAATGGTGACGTGGATATTACTTCGGTGTGGTTGTCTGTTGATACGCTACGCTTTCCGATGTTGTATGTCGTTACTGAAAATAAATTCCAAGTAATTATATTGCCTGAAAATCTTCCATCAAACACCATTGAAGTTCTCATCGGAAAGAATATGTATATCGCAGCGAAAGATACGCAGCAAGTGGTCGGTAAAAGTGCGCCCATTACCGTAACGCGCATCATCGAAACGGGTGCAACGCCGCTCTATCCCAAATATACCGACAGCACGGTAACCTCAACGCCGGAATTCAAATGGAGCGCTCCGTCTGTTTCGTTTAATTTTACCTACACGATTACAGTTGTTCGGCAGGAAAGCGGAACAGAAACAATAAAGTGGAGTAAAGAAAAGTTAGGTTCATATCTTGTTTCGTATCCATACCCGAATGTTTCACCGCTTCAGAAAGGGAATTATTTCTGGACGATTTCAATTGTGGATGAGTATGGAAATATTTCTCGTTCCAAACAATCACCATTTATTGTAAATTAAAGGTATCTACTCAGCGTAATAAATGTATAAAATGATATTCCTTTAAAAACTGTCGCCACAGATTCACAGAGTAAACTTTTCCGCCTAAAGACGGATCAGTCTCAGACTGAAAAAATACTTATCGTTAAAAATCTGCGAATCTGTGGCATATTTTTTTGGGGTGAGTAGTTACAATTAAAGGACATCTCTAAAAACCTTCAAGGTTTACCTTGACCAAATTTTGTAATGTTAAAATTTTAGGGAAATCGCAAAAACAAAAACCTTGAAGGTTTCGTTGTTAGTTTTTAGAGATGCCCTAAAGAAATTATTTTCGTTCACCTTTATGGATTCTACAGTGCAATCAAAAGACAATTTTAACGCGCTTTATTCAGTAACACAGATTATCAATTCCATTCTTGAGCCGGCAGAACTATTGAACGAAGTATTGGCGCTTGCAATGAAACATCTCGAAGCAGAGCGTGGGTTCCTTATTCTCGTGGATTATGAACATGAAAAAGGATTTTCAGTTGTTGCATCGAATAATTTCAGCAGTCGCCAGGCATCTCACGAACTTGCCGCATCATCATCGGTAGTAAAACAAGTTCTCGAATCTGGCGAGTCAGTGTTAACGTTCGATGCAACAGCCGACGAACGCTTTGAAGCATCAACAAGTATCATTGCACAAAAAATTCTCTCTATTATATGCATTCCTCTTCGCGTGAGGGAAAAAATTATCGGCGCAGTGTATTTGGACAGCACAAAAACGCGTAAAACATTTACAGACGAGTCGGTAAAATTTTTAACCATCTTTGGAAATCTTTCCGCAATCGCCATTGAAAATGCAAAGCAATTTTCCGCTCTGAGAAAAATAAACGAACGATTGCGCAATGAAGTTACACCGTCGCATCGCTTCAGCGGCATTATTGGTGAAAGTAAAAAATGGAGATCGGTGCTCGACATTGCTCATCGCGTATTAGATGTTGATGTGTCGGTGATGATTACGGGCGAAAGCGGTACTGGCAAAGAATTAATTGCGCGCGCCATTCACGAAAACGGTTCACGGGGTGCACAGCCGTTTGTTGCGATTAATTGTTCTGCAATCCCTGAAAATTTATTAGAGAGCGAATTGTTCGGTTATAAAAAAGGTTCATTCACCGGCGCACACTTTGACAAAAAAGGTTTATTCGAATTTGCCGATGGCGGAACGATTTTTCTCGATGAAATCGGAGAACTGCCGGCGCTGTTACAGACAAAAATTCTTCGCGTGCTGCAGGAAAAAGAAATTCGTCGTGTGGGCGATGTTGCTACAAAAAAAGTAGATGTGCGCATTATTGCTGCCACAAACAGAGAATTGAAAGAAGAAGTAAAAGCCGGGCGTTTCCGCGAGGATTTGTATTTTCGATTAAATGTAGTTGCGCTTCGCTTGCCGCCTCTGCGTGAGCGTGTGGAAGATATTCCTGCGCTTGCAATGTACTTTTTCAAAAAAGCGTGTGAAACTCATAAACGGAATATTACTGCTATTCAGCCGGATGCAATGAAGACGTTGATGACAAATCCATGGCAAGGCAACGTGCGCGAATTACAAAATGTTATTGAGCGCGCTGTAGTGTTATGCAAAAACACCACATTGGCGAGTGAAGATGTTGCGACGGAAGGATTTGACGCCGGAATATTTGAAAAACAAAATATTACTCTTGAAGATTTTGAGAAACAGATTATTGAAGCAACGCTGCGTGAGATGGATGGCAACCGCACGCGAACAGCAAAAAAACTTGGCGTCTCGTTGCGCTGGCTTCAATATAGAGTGAAGGAATGGAATCTTGAGTAACTCCAGTTTTACTCTGCAAGAAAAAATTAACGAAAGCTCGACAACATCTGTCTACAAGGCGTTTCAAATCGCATTGGATAGAGTTGTTCTCTTAAAAATTCTTCACAAGCATCTCAACAATGACGCAGAGTTGGTTATGCGCTTCACACGCGAAGCGCGCGCCTGTGCGTTGCTTCGCTCTGAAAATATCGTGCAGGTGTACGACCTTACAACAATCGAAGAAACTCCGGCAATTGTTATGGAGTTTGTTGAAGGAAAATCGTTAAAAGAAATTATCGGTGTCGGAGAAAAGCAGCCGTACGAATTTGTGCGCACTGTTGCGCGTGATGTGTTGAACGGACTTACTGTTGCACATGAACACGGTGTTGTCCATCGCGATATAAAACCGGGAAATATTGTTGTTGCAAACAATGGCGTTGTAAAAGTAACAGATTTTGGATTGGCAACGATTGCTCTTTCACCGACTGTTACAATGGAAGGAATGTTACTTGGAACGCCGGCGTATATGTCGCCCGAACAAATTCGCGGCGACACACTTGACGGCAGAACAGATTTATTTTCACTCGGCGCCACACTTGTTGAATTGTTGATAGGGGAGCGTATTTTTCACGGAGAAACATATTCGGAGTGTATAAAAAAAATAATGCAGTTTGAACCGGCGTTTCTTGGTGCATTCGCAGAGTATATTCCGCAAGAGTTTGAACCATTCCTCATACAGCTTTTGGAACCGGAAAGAGAAAAAAGATTTTCTTCCGCCCGCCACGCATTGCAATGTATTGAAAGCGGAAGTACGTCAAACAGTATTGTTTCTTCACCAGTAAAAATAAATGCAGTCGAACAGCCGTCAGAGACACAACAGCCGCACAAGAAAAAGAAAAATTATTCTTTTATTATCCTCGGATTTATTGTTGTGTTGAGCGCCGGATTATTTTTTGTTACGCAGCAAACGGCATTGTTTCGTGTGTTGCCTTCGGAGGTGAGCAGAGATTCATCGCTTGTATCCGACACTCAACAGAAAAATGAAACTACTGCAGTACAACAAACGCAGCCAACTTCTTTTTCTTCCATACAAACAAAAACAGCGATTGCAATACCGCAACTTGCAGAACAAAAAAACAATGGCGAACAATTTCAACCTGCTGATTCCGGTTTCGTTTCAATTACATGTACACCATGGGCAAAAGTTTTTGTTAACTCACAGTATATTGGCGAGACGCCGCTGTCGGCAATACAAAAATTACAATCAGGTACTTATACGATTGCATTTCACAATCCGATGTTTGTACCGATTATGAAAACAATCACGGTGCGTCCGAATGCTCAAACATCTGTAGTTGCAGATTTTTTAGAAAGTGCCGGTTATATTGTGCTCAATGTACTACCGTGGGCTGAGGTTTCTATTGACGATCAATACCGTGATACAACGCCGCTGCACAAACCGTTGATTGCATCATCGGGAAAGCGTCTGCTGCGATTTCACAACCCAGCATACGATGACATTGTAAAAGAAGTGATGGTGCAATCCGGCGATACGGTTTCTGTAACAATTAACTATTTGCACAGCGCAAAGAAATAATGAAACATAGCGAGAAGAAAAATATTGAGACATCTGAAAAACCTCGCATCAATGTCATTCTGAGGAGCGGAGCGACGAAGAATCTTTCTTTTTCACTCAAAATTAAAAACGAGATTCTTCGCTTCGCTCAGAATGACAATAGACAACCTGTTTTTCAGATGTCTCATATTTTTGTGAAATGGATACTGCTTTCTTTCCTATTGATATGTTTCGTTGTATCAGGAAAAGCACAAAACACTATTTCAGCGGATTCTACTGTAAAAAATATTCAGCAGTTATATGAGAGCGGTTCGTACCTTGCCGCTGAATTAGAATCGCGGCGGTTGCTGGAATCAAAAACGATTACAGATTCGTTACGAGTTGTTGCAGAGGAGTATATTGCATTTGCTCTTGCCGCGCAAGGGAAGCATTCCTCTGCCGCAGATCATTTCCTTCTTGTCCTCTCGATTGATAAAAATTTTGATCTCGATCCGATTCTTACCTCGCCAAAAATTATGAGCATTTTCAATGAGGCGAAGTTGAAATTTTTATCGCAGAAAAAGAATAAAACAGAAGAGGTTTTAATTCCACAAAAAATTATAACGCCGAGTGTTTCGTATCGTGTGCTTCTTTTTCCGGGATGGGAACAACTCTCGCAAGGGAGGACAACTGCCGGTTACACATTGCTTGGTGCGGGAGCGATCTCGCTTGGGATTGCTCTCTATAGCGAGGTTCAACGAAGCAACACACGAACATTATATCTTGAGGCAGCAACACCGGAACTTGCCGCATCGCGCTACACGCGGTATAATAATTTTTATAAAGCAAGCGTGTATTCGTTATCAGCATTTGCTGCCGTCTATGTGTATTCTGAAATTGATGCATTTATGAATTTGCCGCAGCCATCTTCCGTAACGCTGAAAGCAAATGAACATGTGGATGGCATGCTTGTTACTTTTTCTTTTTCACT
>CAYHZL010000054.1:0-18310 GCA_964361075.1 uncultured Chitinophagaceae bacterium | reverse complement strand
AAGGGGGATTTCCTCGTTCTTATTCCCCCTTGAAAAGGGGGTTAGGCTGTAAGTCCGCCGTCTTTTTGGCGGAGGGATTTTTTGAATCAATAATAACGCTGAGGAGTTACAACTTCTTTTAAAACAAAAACTCTCGAAAAATCTTCGGGAGTTTTTTTTGTAGAACAAGAAACAGAAACTATTACTTCCAAATATTCAGCATTGTTCGAGCATCCTTCGTAGAGATCCGCGGCAGCAAACCTCCCTTCGCATATTTACCTAAAGGAGCGGGAATTCCCGGTAGCCGTGAAATATCCACTTGGGGAACATTCATACCGAATTTTGTATTCATTGTCTTGATAAATTCATTTGAAACAATTCCCGCACCTTTATAAGAAGGATGAATTCCATCCAGACTGAATAATCCGCCCGAGAGATAATCAGTGGTGAAAGTTTCTCCGCCAATCTTTAATCCATTCTTTTTTATACCATTAAAAAAACTGTTCACATCAAAAAGTGCGGATCCCTTTGCAGTTGTTACTGCTGCAATGGTTTGGTTATACGATGTTACTGCCGCTCCTGCCATTGCAAGTTCCAAAGAATCTAATATTAATGCGTCTGGTATTGGATTGCGGTAGTCGAGTCCGAACATTTTCGTCGTATCAATTCCCGCAGGAGGAGTGATATTATTATCTTTATACCATTGTCCACTGGCTTGACCTATTTTCCCAACATACGGTCCAGATCCTAATGGTAACAACGGCGCATTTGCTTCTGTTAAGTACGAGGAACCATCGCCAACGCCGGTATTGCCATGTTTTTGATAACTGATCGCAAAAGCACCTTGTAGATTTGCTGCGACGGCGGGACCAACAGTTGTGAAATGCGGGATCGAACGAACATCGGGAATGTTACCGGTAATGATCTTTGCATTTGGGAATGCAGCGCGCAGTGAATCGAATGCTTGTGCATATTGGGATTGAAATATTGCGGGAAGGGTTGGAGCTATTGGAACAACCGTATTACCAACAACTGCTACTCCGCCGTAAATAGCGAATATAAGAACGTCGTTATTGCCAAGCCAAAATGTAACGATGTCTGCTTTTGGTATAATTTTTCTTGCTTGATCGAAGATGCTATTTCCATACGATTTATTTCTCAGCACATGTAAAAAGAAGATCTTAGGAAGAGGTACACTTTTCACAACAAAGTCCGCCGTATCTAAAAAATCGTTAATATAAGCAAACGGTATTCCAAGATTGTCATACGGTCGCGAAAGAGCAGAGTTGGTTGCTACTCCGGCCTTTGTTCCGCTTGAGCCGATCTCCGGTCCGCTGGCGGGCCAGGAGAGGATTTCAACCCGAGCTGCCTTTCCAAAAGCATCAGGTGAGCCGGGATTTCCCCAAATTGGCTGTTCAAATTTTCCGAGCGGTGCGCCGGCAATTTTTAATTGTTGCGCAATCAAATTAGGGTAACTGTAGATTTGCCCATCCTCATATAACCCACCCGCTTGGTATCCTGCTGTTAAACTGTTTCCGATGGAAACATATTTGTTTACTGTTACATTGCCAAGTCCCGGTTCAGGTATCCCCGACGGGGCATTGTCTTTGCAACCAGCAAAGGCAAGAACAACAAGTATTAAGACTCCGATATAGTTTTTCATAGTTAATATTCCTCTAAATTAAAATGAATAGCCAATATTCAATGCAAATAAATTCGCGATTGAATTATACGTTCCGTCAAATGCGGTTACTGTGTTCGTTACCGTGTTCTGATTTATTTTTAAGAAAAAATATGCAGCATCAACTGTCAGATTCTCTGAAATCTGATATCCAACTCCGATATTCCATCCATGACGATCCGCATCAGGAAGGATTGGGTCAACATATTTTTGTTGAACAGGGGAATTATCGAACAGATATCCTCCTCGCAGTTTCAATTCACCCATAGAGTACTCTCCGCCAATACGAAAGATATACGTGTTCTCATAATTCTTCGGTTGAATTGTTGATGACTTGTCTTTCTTAAAATCAATTTTCAATTCTTTGAAACTTGCCCACCCGACATATTGGTAATCAACTTCCAGCTCAAGATTGTCCATCGGGCTCATAGCCACCCCGATATACATTGTTGACGGTAATTCTAAGTTTCCACTGATATCTCCTTCGGGGAGGTTGAGCTGAGGATAATTCGGCGTAAAGGTCGCAGTTCCGGTTCCTTCAATCTTTGTTCCGCTTCGATACGAAACACCAAGTGAAGCAGTCTGAGAAAATTTATACAGTGCGCCAAGATTGAATCCAAAATTATTTCCGGAAAGTTTCAGATCAACAATCGGCGGCTTTGGGCCGACGGGAACACTCGCAACTTCTTGTTGAAGTGTTACGCTTCCCGTAACGATATTAATTCCCGCGCCGACAGAAAGTTGATCGCTTATTTTATACGCAAGCGTAGGAGAGAAATAAAAAGTTTTGAGATCGGCTTTTATGCTGATCCTTCGTCCATCCCATGCCGGGTCCCATTCCGTTCCAAGTCCGAACGCATTATAGACACCAAATCCAAAATGAATATCCTCTGTGATGCCGTACTTTACGTACGCGTTGATCGGGGTGAAGAGTTGGCTCTTCATCGAAGTTTTTTTGTTTGAGCCAAGATTCGATGGTCCATAAAAATCTATTTCAGGAGCGATGAATGTTGAACCAAGATAGATCGAATTGCGGTTTTGGAATGCCAAGCCTGCCGGATTAAAATAGACTGCGGATGCGTCGTACGCACGGGCAGCAAATGCGCCTCCTTGCGCCATGGCGCGCGCGCCATGTTCATTTAATTGAAATCCGCCTGCATGCGCGAGTGTTGCCATGAGAAGTGCAGCTATAAAAATTTTTGCTGAGGAGTAGAATATTTTTTGCACGATGATCTCCATTTTAGTGATGTTGAATATGATAAACAAAGTCCATAAAAGCAAAAAGAAATATCAGAAATTATTTATCATATCTACTCAGTCATGCCATGAGTGGCTAAGCCATCCCTTCGGGATTTGTCTAAGGTTTTTGTGAATGTTGTATGTTTTATTCGCCGCGGCGAATAAAAAAGTAACTCATGGCATGACTTTAAAAGCACGCTGGGTAGTTACAAGAAATATCAGAAATTATTTATCAACACTTGACTTTCAAGAATCCATTTGCTAAACTTATCCACGTTTTCAAGGACAATCCACTATTTACTTACTTATTAATTTTTTGGAGGTACAATGAAAAAAACATTATACGTTTTTGGTGCAGCAATGTTGATTGCAATGTTGGCATTTAACGGATGCAAAAAAGATGATGCGGTAGTTACACCAGTAGACAAAACCGTACCAAATGATGTGTTTCCGTTAATTGCGACACATCGTTTTGATTATTCAGGATATTTCACTAACCAAGATACAGAGACACCAATAGCAGGAACAAGTGCTTTTTATAGTAACTCATGGACACTTGGGGGCAATACTCCGTTTTCTGCGATTTTTGGTGCAACATATGGCGGTTTGATATCTGCCAATAATGGCGGAAAAACATCTGCATCATTAATATATGATACAACATTGATTGCTCCACCTTTAATCCCAGCAGGTTCAGTAAAAAAATTCACTCCTATTTTTGCATACTATGATACAGCCACAACTGATTATTATTATATGACAAACCTGGGACTTTTCTTTAGAAGTTCGAGAATTACAAAATCTGCGACCGACACAACAATAAGATCAGATTCACTCCGGTTCATTAAGCTTGCTTCTCCTAAAGCAGGTATTGGCGGAGAGTTCACATCGTTCCAACAGAGTTATATCAGTTATTCAAATCCATTAGCTCCGACGACAATCGATTTGACGATTACCGGAAAATGGGACAGCAAAGTTGATGTTACGGTAAATGGTACAACATACTACTCCACCTACTATTTAGTTATTTCCCGTGTTGCAAAAGTCGGAACAGCGCAAGTTGCCGGCGGTGTAACGGCAAGATTATGGCTTGCAAAAGGGATCGGTCCGGTAAAGATGTTTTTGGCTGGCGATGCTGAAGCACCGGGAAATTTTCGCGAACTTAAAACAAAGAACTTCCCTAATCCTTAATTGAATTTGAACTATTTATGTTGATATTCTGCAACGTCCTAATTCTTCTAACAAGAGTTGGGACGTTGTGTATTTAAACACTTTTTGGAGGTGCTTGTGAAAAAGCAACATATTCTTTTCGTCACTATCCTCAATTTTCTTTTCCTGACGAGTTCTTTCGCTCAACAATCTATTCTTGATTCCATTCGGCAGCACGCCAATAATTTGGGAACGATCAAAGGATTCATCCGCCACGTTGTTACAAGAGAGGGGATTCCATTTGCCAATATCTTGATCAAAGGATCAACATTGGGAACTTCGGCGAATGAGAATGGCGAATTCACATTATCAAAAATTTCTGCGGGTGATTATACGATCGTTGCTTCCGCAGTCGGACATAAGAACAGCGAAGTGAAAGTTTCGGTTGCCGTTGATAAGGTAACTACGATCAACATTAATCTGATGAACGAAGATGTTCAAATGAATGAGATATTAGTCTACGGTGCATCATTCCGAAAAGAAAGGGTTACCGAAGCTCCTGCTGCGATTTCTGTTGTTGAAGGAAAAAGTCTGATGCGAAGTGCATCCAGCGGTCAACTGCCGAAACTTCTTGAAGGTCAACCCGGAGTAGATCTTGTGCAGAGCGGTTTGTATGATTTCAATCTCAATACACGCGGATTCAATTCTTCCTTGAATCGTCGTGTGTTGATCTTACTTGATGGACGCGATCTCGGCACCGCATTCCTCAGCTCAACGGAATGGAACGGAATGGCTACACCGATTGAAGACCTTGGAAGAGTTGAGATGATCCGCGGACCCGGTTCTGCGCTCTACGGCGCAAACGCATATAATGGTGTTCTTAATATCACTTCAATTCCTCCTAAAGCAATGTTAGGAACAAAAATTACTGCGGGTCTTGGTGAATTGAGCATGTATCGCGCCGATGTTCGTCACGCAGGGGAATTCGAACATTACACGTATCGAATAAATGTGGGTGGTGTTTCCGGTAAGACATTCAGCAAAGCACGCACGACATCAATCACCGGCGACAGAAAACTGGATATCTATAATGCCGCTACGAATGGTGCATTTCAAAATCAGATCAACAATAATCAAACGTTCGAATATTCCGGTTTCACCGCACTCAATAATGAGGTCGCGCAGTTACGAGACGGTCCGGTCAATCAATTTTATCTTTCCGGCAGAGTGGATCATGAATATGAGACAGGTGGTGGTGCAACCGTTGAAGCAGGCGTTACTCAAGTGGAAAATGAAGTGATCGTTACCGGAATTGGCCGTGTTCAAGTACAGCGTGCTCGCCGTCCATTTGCTCGGTTGAGTTATAGCGGACATGGATTTAATGTCAATCTGTGGTCTCAATCCAGAATAAATATGGCTCCTGAAGTTTCGTTGTCAACTGGGCTTGATCTTGTACAGGATGCGAACATTTCGCAAGGTGAAGTACAATTCCATCGATCATATTTGGATGAGCGCCTCTTTTTAGTTGCCGGTGTATCGCATCGAATCATATCGATCGATACGAAGAATACATTGATGATCGGTGCGCGGGAGGATAATACTTCAGGTATTTTTGGGCAAGCGGAATATCGCTTTGCGCCGGAATTGAAGATTGTTACTGCTGCTCGTTATGACCGAGCAACATTGCACGAAAGTTTCGTTTCACCAAAAGCGGCGATCGTCTTTTCACCATTCTCGAACCACACATTTCGCGCGACGTACAATAAAGCATTTCAAGCTCCAAATTATTCCGAACTCTATCTTAATGTGAACCATCCGTATCGAGGTTTTACAACATTCTTTGGTGCGCCAACGACCGGATTGGTCTATCGGGGAAATCCTGAATTGAAAGTCGAAAAGATTGAGGGTTATGAAATTGGCTATAACGGCGTTCTTGGTGGAGCCTTGTTCTTAACCGTTGATGTCTATTACAATAATTTGAAAGATTTCATCTCGGATCTCGGTGCCGGGTTTAGCGCAAATTTACCGTCGCCGTCCATCATTGAGAGAAAGAGTTACAAGACGGGAAACGACACAAGTTTTTCTCATACGGTGTGGTCATATAAAAATGTCGGGAAAGTTAATGAATACGGATACGAGGTCGCGGCAAATTATTACGTTACTGACGAAATAATTCTTGACGCGAACTATTCATATTTTCAATTTGAAATTGATAAACTAACCGTCAGTGCATCCGATGCTGAACAGATCCAGCCGAATTCTCCCCAATGGAAAACGAACGCGGGTATAACATACCAAAGCAAGAACAATTATGATGTTGCGTTGAAAATAAAATATGTTCCATCCTACTATTGGTCTGCCGGTGTGTATGCCGGCGATATAAAAGCGTACGCACTGGTGAATCTATCTGCCGGTTATACGGTGAATGAAAGTCTAAATCTCAATTTCAATATCTCGAATCTTCTTAACAGAGAACATTACGAGATCTTCGGCGGGTCCCTTCTTAGCAGGCGTTCAACGTTGAGTGCGACATATTCGTTCTAATTTTTCGTAACCTTTAACAAGAACCCTTCCAGCGTTTAAAACGCTGGAAGGGTTTCGTATTGGTAGGCGGACGATTATTTTTATTGTAACTTCTCCAGCAATTCCTTCGCTTCTTTTCGATACACATCATCATCTTCATCTAGTTTTGGCAATGATGCGATGGCAGTAAGATATTCTTTCGCTTTACTGTAATTATCAATTTCAATATAGGTGCGTGCGGCGTCAAGTTTATACATAATAAAGTTTGGGCTCAGTGCAATTGCTTTTTCGAAAAGAGAAACTGCATCATCATAATTTGCCCAACTCAATCCGAGAGGCCAGCGGATCATCTTTGGTTTTTCACAGAGCTTTGCGTGTGTGCGGGCATAGACATAATATGCACTTGCGTTTTTATCATCCAACGAAATTGTTTTTTCGCAATCAACTTTTACCTGTTTCACAAAATCTATGGCGCTCCATATCCCTTTAAATAGAGCAACACGACCGTTGGCAATAGCGCGGCGCAAATATCCCGTACTGCCGTTCGGATTTGCTTTGATAGAGCGTTCGGCGTAGTCCAACGATTTTTGATAGAATGCTAGTTGTATATTTTTTTCAGCATCAGTTTTATTCGGAAGGTGTTCGCCTATATCTACATAACTTCGGCTGATGCGCCACAGAATTTCGTAATTAGCCGGCTCAAGTTTTTCTGCCTGCAACAATTTATCCAATGCTTTCTGATTTTCGTACGTGAGCGTAGAAAATTGATCACCTTCTTGAATAAGTGTTGATACATTTTGGTCGGTTTGTGCAATGGCGAGAAGAGAAAAGGCGAGAGAGAGTACAAATGTAAAAACTATTTTTTGCATAGTGTACCTTTCAAAAAATGTGACTGAAGGGCATCTCTAAAAACCTTCAAGGTTTATCTTGACCAAATTTTGTGATATTAAAATTTTATGGTACATCGCAAAAATAAAAACCTTGAAGGTTTCGTAATCCCGAAGGGATCCCTTCGGGACTAGTTTTTAGAGATGCCCTGAAAAAACCAATACTTCCTGCATAATAATTTCGCGTGAATATAATACAAACTCGATTGAAAGAAAGCAATTATTTTTTTTCGGAACGCTTGCCTTTAGCCGTTGAATACATTTGTTGCAAGTATATTCAACGGCGGAATCCTGTGAAGCGGGACAAGTCCCAAAGGGATCACTTCGTGATTCAGCATGACGTTTTTCAAATTAAAAACATTACTAATTTTATTCGTGCCTTGCCAGGCTTTTGTGTATATTATAGATGAATTGTGTCATTCAATGATGTCTCATTAATAGTAAACTGCCACTTGTTCAAAAAATTAGTAACAACACTCAAAACCATCTTCGGCGCGAAGACAAAAATTATTCCGCCGCCTCCCGCAACATATAGTAAAGAATCAAAACCATCGCCGAGTCAACGCAAAGGATATTCACACGAAAAGCCAAGCGGCGTCCATCACCCGCGTGATATACGAAAGAAAGAAACTCGCGAAGAATATGCAGCGAGACGAGCGAAACGTGATCAGCAAAAAATTTCACTACCAGCGCCTCTCGTAGTACCGGAGCCGTGGGATAGCGCGGTATTTAAAGTTCCTGTTGTTGATGGGAAAACACGCTTCCATGATTTCGAACTTCCGCATGAACTCTTGCATGCCGTGTATGATCTTCAATTTCACTATTGCACGCAGGTGCAAGCGGAAACTCTCGCCAAGTCACTCGTCGGCGATGATGTAACAGCACAAGCGCAAACGGGAACAGGGAAAACTGCAGCATTTCTTATTACAATTTTTAATCACATCCTCAAACATCCGATGAGTGAAAAACGAATTGTTGGTACGCCGCGCGCACTCATTCTTGCGCCGACACGCGAACTTGTGATGCAGATAGAAAAAGATGCACGCGGACTTGGCAAGTATGTTCCGTGCAGCATTCTTTCTCTTCTCGGCGGAATGGAGTATGCAAAGCAGCAAAAAAAATTACAAAGCGAACCGTGCGATGTTCTTATCTGCACGCCGGGACGATTGATTGATTTCAAAAGAAAAAAACTTGTTGATTTAGGTAAAGTAGAAATTCTTGTTCTCGATGAAGCTGATCGCATGCTCGATATGGGATTTATTCCGTCGGTGAAATCAATTGTGCTCAGCACGCCGCCGAAAGCAAAACGACAGACAATGTTTTTTTCCGCAACAATGTCGTCTGATGTAAAACGTCTCGCCGAATCGTGGACACGGCAGGCACACGAAGTGAATGTGATGCCGGAAGAAGTTGCTGTGCAGAGTGTCGAACAAATTACGTACATCACAACGCGCGAAGAAAAACCGACACTGCTCTATAATCTTATTGTACAGAAAAATCTTGAACGCGTACTCATCTTTGCAAACCGTCGCGATGAGGCGCGCCGTTTAGAAGAGAAGCTCGAAACCTACGGCATCAGTTGCACACTTCTTTCCGGCGATGTAGATCAGAAACAGCGCATTAAGCGTTTGGAAAATTTTCGTGAAGGCAAAGTGCGTGTGCTTGTTGCTACCGATGTTGCGTCGCGAGGAATTCATGTTGAAGCGATTTCGCATGTTATCAATTACAACATGCCGCAGGATGTTGAAGAGTATGTGCACCGCATCGGACGTACAGGACGCGCAGGTGCAACGGGTATCTCAATTAATTTTGCAGATGAAGAAGATTCGCACGAGTTGCCGAAGTTAGAAGAATTTCTCGGAAAGAAAATTGAATGTGTATTTCCCGATGAACATTTGCTTGCCCCCATTCCCGCAATGTACCCGCGCTCTGTACCAGAAAAACGCGAACGCAAAGTGTACCCACGCGGTAAAAGCGCACCCCGCAGAAGAAGATAAAATCTTTTGTAACTACTCACATGTTGGTTTGTTAATGGCGAAGCCATGCCTTCGGCATAGAACACAGATGATACAGATGAAACGGGTTTACACGGATTCGATTTATATTTTTATCAGTCCAAATCTGTTATATCTGTGTCATCAGTGTTCTATTAAAAAAAACTATGAGCAGTTGCTACAAAACAATATTAGTAATTTTTTGTAATTCCGATTTGATGTGTTGCAACGGCATAACAACGTCGGTTTCGCTCGGGTATTCCTGTGCAAAAGATTCACAGAATTGAACACACGCCTGCAACTGGTCCACAATGAAAACAATATTTGTGCGGTCGCGCTGGTTCAGTTGTCCTTCTCCGTTTTCATCCCACTCAACATTGTACACAAGAAATGAAAAAATCGGGACGCAGATTCTTAAGGACTCGATTGCTTCTTTCGCCAATCCGATTTCTTTTAACAAGCGGCTGCGTAAAAATAAAATATCAATGCTGTGCGGCTGCAATTCATTATGCACTAACGCGAGCGCGTCATCAATATCCTTGATCGCTGTAATGGCATCTTTCTTTATTTTGAAAAAACATGATCCGCGCGAAAAATAGTACAACGGATTTTCCGGATCTAAAAGAATCGCCATCGTATAATCACTCACCGCTTTATCCGGATCTCCGAGCAGACGGTGCGCATGTCCGCGGTTATGAAATTGTTGCGCTGTGAATGGCGAACTTGAAATTTCTTCCAATAAAAATAATTTGTAAAACAGCGCGCGCACAATCTCTATTATAGCTGCAACAAGTTGCTCGTCTAACCGCGCCGGTTTATTGTGATAGTCTTCTTTTAAAAATGAAACCGCAGTTGTAACAATAATAAATGATGTGTTGCTGTTGCCGTTAATTGTATCCCACGAAATCCCGCCCTCGTTACGCAATTGTGTATTCAGCAGCATCACTTTCGAGCAATGATGCTCGTATTCCATCACCAATTCAACAAGTTCTGCATTAATATGCACCTCCTTGTATGCCGGGAATGACGGTTCAATTCGCAACAGCCTGAAAACCTGCTTTCCAAGTATCAGCGAATCAATTCCCTCAATTCGCCTGAACGGATTGGCTGGAAGGAGCTTATGTCGTTTATTATTTTTCATTGGATGCTATATTCTACAGAGATAATCGGCATAGTTAACATCAAACTTTAACATTGCACTACTTTTTCCATTGCTTCTCTTTAGGTCATCCTCTATATTAAGACGTTCAAAATTTGATGAACTATGAACCTAAGTCCGGAAACAAAATCCTTTATTACACAACTGCAGGAATTTTCTCAACAGAAAATTCAGCGTCCCACAGACCTTGCGACTTTGCTTGAACTAAGCCGCACGTCCAATCTACAGCATATCCTTGATGAGTTAACGTTTATCGCAAAATTTGTTTCGAATACATTTGTTGTGATGAAAAGAATCGGTGTTGATGCCGATGGGTACGATACACTTTCGATTGAATTCAAAGACAAGTTTGAGAAAGCATCTTCGCTCGCGCAGCAAATTGTTCTGCATGCACCCGACGATGTGCGTCAGTATTTGACAACGACGTATTTCGAATTGAACGGTGAAACGATGGGGAACTTCATGCAACTGTTACATGATTTAGCATGGGTAAAAAATTGGACTATAGACCGGCCGAAGAACATATAATTGTATTTCTACAACATCTCCGTGTAATGCTCGGTGTGTCTTTCGTGCTTTTTGTTCTGCTCATGCTTATCGACCCGCCATTTTCAATACTTGGTATTCTTCTTTCGATTGTGTTAGGTGTTTTATTACTGTTTGCATTTGTGCACATTCACCGTGGTTGTAATTCCAATTTTCTCTCATAGTGTGAAAGGAAGTGAGTATGGCAAAGAAGGTTAAGCGTTCTGTTCAAAGAAAAAAAGCGCATATAGTTTCGAAGAAAAAATCCACGAAACGAATCGTACGCAAAACAAGGAAAGCAAAAACGCGCCCGAAAAAAAATATTCAATTTAAAACACAAACGAAAAAAGTTACAGCACAAGCGCCCACTTCTCAAAAAGTAAATGAGTACGAAGTTGCGCTTCATAACTTTGATGTTGCCGCGCGCCACCTGCAATTAAGCAGCGAACTTTCTCTTCTCATCAAAACCCCTGACCGTGAATTGCGTGTCGAACTTCCTGTTGTGTTGGATGATGGAAATATTCATTCGTTCATCGGATACCGCGTACAGCACAACAACTCGCGCGGTCCGTGCAAAGGTGGAATTCGTTTTCATCCCGATGTTGATTTGGATGAAGTGCGTGCGCTCGCTTCGCTGATGACGTGGAAAACTGCCGTGGTTGATATTCCGTTCGGAGGAGCAAAAGGCGGCATCGCAATTGATCCGCAGAAATTTTCTGTCGGCGAATTAGAACGATTGACGCGCGAGTTCACTTCGAAAATTGACTGCATCATCGGTCCTTCGGAAGATATTCCTGCGCCGGATGTGAACACCAATGCACAAGTGATGGCGTGGATGATGGATGAATACAGCAAACGTCACGGATACACACCCGCAGTTGTAACCGGCAAACCGGTTGAACTTGGCGGCTCGTTCGGCAGAGAAGAAGCAACCGGACGCGGTGTGTGCATTGCGTTACGCGAAGCTTCAAAAACTTTTAAGTTTGATGTAAAGAAAACTTCTGTTGCAATTCAAGGGTTCGGCAATGTCGGTTCACACACGGCAAGAATTCTTGATGAAGAGTTCGGGGCAAAAGTTGTCGCTCTCAGTGATGTGAAAGGTGGAGTGTACAACCCGCGTGGAATTTCATACAACAATGCTCTTCATCAATTTAAAAATACCGGTTCGATTACCGGATTAAAAGGAACAATAAAAATTTCCAACGAAGAATTGCTGGAATTAAAATGCGATGTTCTCATTCCTGCCGCACTTGGCGGACAACTGCGCGGCGATAATGCCGAGCGAGTGAAAGCAAAAATAATTATTGAAGCGGCAAACGGACCGACAACACCGGATGCCGATGCAATTTTCGCTGCGAAAAAAATTCCGGTAGTGCCGGATATTTTAGCGAATGCCGGCGGTGTTACGGTGAGCTATTTTGAATGGGCGCAAAACCTGCAGCAGTTCCGTTGGGAATATGCGCGTGTTGTTGCTGAACTTGAAAAAATTATGACTTCAAGTTATGCGGCAGTTGTTGCCACTGCAGCACGGTATAATGTCCCGCTTCGCATCGGCGCATTTATTCTCGCCGTTGATAAAGTAGCACGTGCAACGAAGCTGCGGGGAAAATAAAATTTTGATGAGGGTGTTTATACTTTTACAATCTCCTTTTTAGACAAAAATTAAAGTTGTCTAACTTGTACACATGAATTGGTGAATCTGTTACATACATTTTTCATTAGTGGAAATAAAGCCACAAATAGCTTGGAGGGAAAATGAAAGTTTTACTTGATACCAATATAATAATTCACCGTGAGGCAGGTAAAATTATTAATCAAGATATTGGTATTTTATTTTACTGGCTTGACAGGTTACACTATACAAAGTGCGTTCATCCTCTAACAGCAGAAGAACTTAACCGTAATATTAATCAGAATACGGCTAAGACGATGCAGTTAAAATTAGCAAGCTACCAAATTCTTCAAACCGAAGCCCCACTTCACGACCAAGTTAAGCTAGTCAGTGCAGCTATTGACACTGTAGCAAACGATTTTGATGACACGAAACTCATCAATGAAGTTTTTTGTGATCGGATTGATATTTTAATTTCTGAAGACAAAAAAATTCATACCAAGGCAACAATGCTTGGAATTAACAATAAAGTTTTTCGTATTGATTCATTCCTTGAAAAAGTAACAGCTGAAAATCCTAATTTAGTAAATTACAAAGTACTAGCAGCGAAGGAAGAGTATTTTGGAAATGTCAATTTACAGGATTCGTTCTTTGATAGTTTTCGTGCTGATTACAAAGACTTTGATAAATGGTTTAACGGAAAATCAGAAGAAACTGCATACGTCTGTTTCGACAACAAAATTCTCTCGGCATTTCTTTATATAAAACGTGAAGATGAAAATGAGAATTATCAAAACATCAATCCACCATTTCAACCGAAAAAAAGATTAAAAATTGGAACATTTAAAGTAACAAGTAATGGTATAAAACTTGGCGAACGATTTTTTAAAATTATTTTTGACAATGCGCGATATTTCAAAGTTAATGAAATCTATGTTACAATTTTTGACAAACGACCAGAGCAACTTCGTTTAATTTCTTTACTTGAAGATTTTGGTTTCAAGTATCATGGTAATAAAACAACATCATCAGGATTTGAAAAAGTTTATGTTCGTGAGTTCAGCAAACATGCAGATGAAATGCACCCCCGACTTACATTTCCCTGGCTTTCAAAAAGCAGCAATGTTTTTATCATACCAATACGACCCGAATATCACACAGAGTTATTTCCGGATTCAAAGCTCAAAACTGAACCAGCAAAAAATTTCGAAGATAACGAACCACATAGAAACGCGATTAGCAAATCATATATTTCACATTCATTCAATCGGAATTTGAAATCAGGGGACATAATTGTATTTTATAGAAGCGGAGACAAGACGCCCAAAATTTATTCAGGTGTTGCAACTACAATTGGGATTGTTGAAAATATTATAACGAATATTAAAGATCTAAATCAACTCATAGAAGTATGTCGCAAACGAACGGTATTAAGCGAAAGTGAACTCAAAGAATATTGGGAAAGAAATCCAAAGAACAGACCGTTTGTAATTAACTTCCTTTATGCTTTCTCCTTCAAAAAAAGAACGAATTTGAAAGACATGTTAGACAAAGGAATACTTCCAAGCATGGATGTAATAAAAACAATAAACAAAATAGAAAGAAATTCTTTTTCTAAACTCATAACTTTATCAGGAATATGAAAGTAATATTATCAATCAAGCCAGAATTTGCGAATAAGATTTTTGATGGCACAAAAAAATATGAATTTCGTAGAACTATCTTCAAAAATCCTGAGGTAAAAATAGTTGTTGTTTATGCTTCTTCGCCTACACAGAAAATAATTGGTGAGTTTGAAATTGAAAACATTATCAATCTTGACCTTGAAGCACTTTGGAATAAAACCAAAAAATATTCAGGAATTTCCGAGGACTATTTTTTTGAATATTTTTGCGACAAAGAACATGGCTTTGCAATAAAAATTAAAAAGACTAAACGCTACAAAACACCTAAATGCATTAGGGAAGATTTCAATTTGTTTCCACCGCAATCGTTTTTGTATTTAGCTTAAATTAATCGGTAAAATTTATCAGGAAGAAAAAGTTATTTGCCGACTAAGATTTATCCTCTGATTCTTGATCTCCCGATTGAAACCAAAATAAAAATTCAATGAAACGACGCATCACTTTTCTACTTGCCATTTGTTCCTTCGTATTCATTTCTCATTCCTTCACGCAAGTGAGAACCGGCATTGATGTTCTCATCGAAACAAATTTTAATGGCGCCAAGGCGCTTCTGGAAGGAAAACGAATCGGACTTATTACAAATCCGACCGGCGTTTCTTCATCACTTGAATCCACCATTGATATTTTTGCCCGCGCGAAAAATCTTACACTTGTAGCGCTCTTTGGTCCGGAACACGGCGTGCGCGGCGATGTAACTGCTGGCGGAAAAGTTGAAACATATACCGACTCTGCAACAAATCTTCCTGTCTATTCATTGTATGGAAAAACGCGTACACCAACTTCCGCTATGCTGAAAGGAATTGATGTGCTTGTGTATGATATTCAAGATATCGGTGCGCGTTCATATACATTCATTAACACAATGGCATTGGCGATGGAAGCAGCCGCAGAAAATAATATTGAATTCATTGTACTCGATCGTCCCAATCCGTTAACGGGAAATACAGTGGAAGGAAATGTGCTCGACGAAAAATTTAAATCGTTCGTTGGGCAGTATCCAATTCCGTACGTGTACGGTATGACGTGCGGCGAACTTGCAAAATTTTTAAATGAAGAAGGAATGTTAGACGGAAAAAAGAAATGTAAGTTAACAGTTGTTACAATGCGCGGGTGGAAGCGTTTGATGTGGTGGGACGAAACAGGTTTGCCTTGGGTGCCAACATCGCCGCATATTCCGAATGCGCAAACAGCATTGTATTATTCCATGACTGGAATTTTAGGCGAGTTGGAAACGGTGAATATCGGTGTGGGATATACGATGCCGTTTCAATTAATTGGTGCGCAGTGGATTGAATCGAAAAAATTTGCTGATGCATTGAATGCCAAAAATATTCTCGGACTGCATTTCAGACCATTGACATACAAACCATATTACGGCGGTCAAAAAGATACAATGCTCGGCGGTGTACAGATTTATATTACCGATAGAAATAAAGTGAATTTGGTGAATACACAACTTTCGATTATTGAAACACTGCACGAACTGTATCCATCTAAAAATGTTTTTGCTTTGGCAGATTCAAATCGCATCGCAATGTTTGATAAAGTAATGGGCACAGATATGGTACGCAAAAAAATAAACGAAGGCATTCCCGTTCGTTCTATTATAGAAGAGTGGGAATCCGGCATACAACAATTTCTCAATGCGCGAAAAAAATATTTATTATATCTGTAACGATATTTTGCAAACTAATGTAGGAACGGTCGAAAGACCGTTCCTATCATAAATACATGGCACGGATTTTCATCCGCGCCTACATTGGTTTATGAAAAGAAAAAATCTTTTTGAAAAATATTCAGTGCTTAACTATAGTCAATAATTTATTTTCCTTACAGATTTTCATCCCTGACCACAGAATAATTTCTGCTGTGGTTTTTTTGTGTACAAAAGAAATAATTCTTATTTTGAAGCAATGGAAAAATCAGTTACAAAAATTTCACTTGCTCTCTTCATCATTGGTGCGATTGTGTGGCTTGGCGCAGTACCTGTGCGTGCCGCAATTGGCAATGAGTTGTTGGAATTCGGCACCATTAATTTTAAACAAAATCTTTCTCCGGAAATTGAACGCGAGCTGTACCGTTTACTCAGCTATACAACATTGTTAACGATGAGCGGCTATGTTGTGGCGCTTGCAAGTGCAGTTATTTTTGTGAAAACAACAACACTTTCATATAAGCAGCATGGCTGGCTGTTGATGTGTGCAATTTTATTTTTCATGTTCGTGCCGGTAGAATTGTTTACGTTGACACTTGATTGGAAAATAATCGGATTAAATTTTTGGGGAAGCTGGGAGTTGGTTGAATTCCGCAAAGCATTTATTGCGCGGTTCACTGCGCTTGCCGGCGTTCCGCTTATTGCATTGCTTTCTTATTTTACTATTATTGTTGTTGCCGCGTGGCAGCCGTTGAAGAAAAAATAATTACGTCACACAACTATGACAGATGAAGAAGTACTAGAAGAACTTGAAACACTTGCCGTTGAGAACGGCATTCGCATACGATACGAAAAAGGAGATTTCGACGGCGGGTTTTGTATCCTGCGAGACGAAAAAATTATTGTCATTAACAAAAAAGTCCATCCAACAAAAAAAGCTTCCTACATTGCGCAGGCATTCAATCAAATTGGTATTGATGCAATTTTCATCAAGCCGTTTGTGCGCAACTACATCGAAGATGAAGTAGCCAAAGCGCGATGAATATTCTTATCATAAACGGACCGAATTTAAATCTTCTCGGAAAACGCGAGCCGCACATTTATGGTGCGCAAACGCTGGATGATTTGAATAACGAACTCTGTTCGCTTTTTCCTGATGTGCATTTCACTTTTTTTCAGTCCAATTATGAAGGCGCAATCGTTGAAACAATTCAATCGGCGCTGAACGGCACGTTCGCAGGTATCGTTATCAATCCGGCAGCATTCACACACTATTCTATTGCAGTGCGCGATGCGCTTGCAATGCTTTCCGTTCCCATCATCGAAGTGCATCTTTCTAACATTCATCTTCGAGAAGAGTTTCGAAAAAATTCCGTAACTGCGGATGCATGCAAAGCGCAAGTCTCCGGTTTCGGTTCGTCCGGTTATAAACTTGCCGTAGAAATGCTTTTAAAAAGTACAAACACAGAGAAGTGAGTATGGTAAAAGCTGTCGTGTTCGATCTCGATAATACGCTCGTTGATTTTATGGCGATGAAAAAGCAAGCGATTGATGCATCAATCAATGCGATGAAAGATGCCGGATTGAAATTAACGCGTGATGATATTCAAAAACGCATTGATGCAATTTACAAAGAGCGCGGCATTGAATTTCAAAATGTGTTCGATCAACTGCTGTATGATGAATTCAAAAAAGTTGATTACAAAATTCTTTCTGCGGGTGTGATTGCGTACCGCCGCGCGCGCGAAGCGGCGCTTGTTCCGTATCCGCATGTGTACATGACTCTTGTTGAGTTAGTGAAAATGGGAATTAAACTCGGCGTTGTTTCCGATGCGCCATCGCGCGAAGCGTGGCTGCGGTTGACGTATTTGAATCTGCATCATATTTTCGATCACATCGTTACGTTCGAAGATACAGGCGAACGCAAACCGAATCCGGCGCCGTTCAAAAAAATATTACAATTGCTTGGTGTGCGCGGCGAGGAATCGTTGATGATTGGTGATTGGGCAGAGCGCGATGTTGTCGGCGCTTCGAAGGTGGGAATGAAAACTGTTTTTGCGCGGTACGGCGATACGTTTGGCACTGTCGAGTCCAACGCAGATTATGAAGTGAACGATATTGCAGAATTGATTGACATTGTCCACAACGAAAATAAAATTATATTTTAATAACTGATGTTACGCAAAACACAAAATAGACCACTGATGACACAGATTAAACTGA
>CAYHZL010000053.1:0-18351 GCA_964361075.1 uncultured Chitinophagaceae bacterium | reverse complement strand
TTGTGAACCTTACGAAGGTTTCCTCCAGAAATTTATATGTAAAACCTTCGCAAGGTTACGCGAATTATTTCTTCGCTTTTACTTCAACACTTCCATTTCCCTTATTCAAAAACGGTGTCAGCAAATCAATCGGGAAAGGGAAGATGGTTGTAGAATTATTTTCAGAAGCAATTTCTGTGAGTGTCTGTAAATAACGCAACTGAAGTTAATTTATTACAAGTTCCCAATCTTCAGCTCGTTTTGAAAGTTCATTTATATACTGATTCCAATTTCGAAGAATCGCGGGATCGAAATCGGCACCATTTGGCCAAACGACGGTGAATATTTCAGGATCAATTTTCACTTGATTAAACAATGAAAGGTTACGTAACGGACCATACATCTCACCGTGAAGTACCGGTTCGAAATTAATAGTTTGTTTCTCAGAGTCATCAAATTGGATTTCAAGCGTATAGGGCGCCATTATTTTGACCGATGAGATTTTATAAATAAGGTGTAACATAAGGGCATCTCTAAAAACCTTCAAGTCACGAAGTGATGGTTTCGCTCAGTTTAACTTGACCAAATTTTGTGATGTTAAAATTTTATGGTACATCGCAAAAACAAAAAACCTTGAAGGTTTCGTAATCCCGAAGGGATCCCTTCGGGACTAGTTTTTAGAGATGCCCATAAATTTATCCTTTGAATAATTTCTATTTTTTACTTTTTACTTCAACACTTCCATTTCCCTTATTCAAAAACGGTGTCAGCAAATCAATCGGGAAAGGGAAGATGGTTGTAGAATTATTTTCAGAAGCAATTTCTGTCAATGTCTGCAAATAGCGCAACTGAAGTGCGATCGGATTTTTTTGAATCACTGCTGCCGCTTCGCCTAATTTTACGCTTGCCTGCAATTCGCCTTCGGCGTGAACCACTTTCGCGCGGCGTTCGCGTTCTGCTTCAGCCTGTTTCGCCATTGCGCGCTGCATTTCCGGCGGAAGATCGATCTGCTTTACTTCAACGTTGGCAATTTTAATTCCCCACGGTTCTGTGTGCTGATCGATGATCACTTGCAACTCACGATTGATCTTGTCGCGCTGTGCAAGCAGATCGTCCAACTCAAATTGTCCGAGAATGCTTCGCAATGTTGTCTGTGCAAGCTGCGATGTTGCATAGATATAATTTTCCACGCTCACAATTGCTTTGTCCGGCATCACTACACGGAAATACACAACTGCATTCACTTTAATTGAGACGTTATCTTTGGTGATGACATCCTGCGGCGGCACATCGAGCACCACCGTACGCAAACTTACTTTCACCATACGATCAACGAGTGGGATCAGCAAAATTAAACCGGGACCTTTTGTATTGATTAATCTTCCGAGACGGAAGATTACACCGCGTTCATACTCCGATAAAATTTTTATTGCATTGAAAAGAAAAAATGCAACAATAAAAACCACCATCATAAATCCAAATAATCCTGTTTCCATACTATCCTCCTAAAAAGTTATTTTTTTCTTACTTTGAGTTGTAAATCGTGAACTTCAGTAACGATAACGTGCGTATCTTTTTTAATTTTTCCTTCATTGCTTGTTGCATTCCATCGTTCGCCAAAAATATGAATTTGTCCCGTAGGATTTAGTTCTTCTAAAGTAATTCCTTCTTGTCCGATAAAACTTTCCAAGCCGGTAGTTGGTTTACGTTGTTGCGCTTTAATTCCTGCACCGACAGCAAAAATAAAAAAGAGCGCCGTGCATACAACTGCGGGAATTATAATACCCAACGAGACACCAACATCTTCAAAAGACGATTCTGATTGGAACAGCATAATGGAACCAAAAAACAGCGCAATCACTCCTCCGATGGAAAGAATACCGTAGCTGGTAATTTTAATTTCCAATAAGAATAAAATAATTCCGACAACAATGAGCGCGAGTCCGGCATAATTGATTGGTAAAGTTTGCATCGAATACAATGCGAGCACAATTGCAATTGCGCCAACAACGCCGGGAAATATTGAGCCGGGGTTATATATTTCAAAAAATAATCCGTAGATGCCGAGAAGAAAAAGTATGTAGGAAATGTTTGGGTCGCTCAAGAGATTCAAAATTTTGTAGCGCCAATTCATTTCGTGTTCTTCGATGTGTGCGTTGGCAGTTGCAAGCGTAATGGTATCTTTTTCGATGACAACTTTTTTTCCATTAAGCGAGTCAAGCAGGTCATGTCGGCTTGCAGCGATAAAATCAATGACGTGTTTTTTCAACGCTTCTGTTTCGCTGATTGAAACACTTTTGCGTACAGCTTCTTCTGCCCACTGAATATTTTTTTTCCGCTTCTCCGAAATTGTACGAATAAACGCGGCGGCATCATTGGTAACTTTTTCGGACATCACAGAATCCATTTGTCCTTGCGAACTGACCGGATGCGCTGCGCCGATATTTGTGCCTGGCGCCATGACGGCGAAATGTGCCGCGAGTGTGATGAACACACCTGCCGATGCTGCGCGCGAACCTGCGGGCGCGACATACACAACAATTGGAATTTTTGCATTGAGAAATTCCGTAACAATATCCCGCGTTGCTTGTAAAAGTCCGCCGGGTGTATTGAGTTCAATAACAAGCAAGTGCGCTTTCTGATCTGTGGCGCGTTGTATTCCTTGTTTCAAATATTCAAAGGTTGTTGGCGTGATATTTCCGTTTACTTTCAAAATATGTATTGTTTGTTGAGCGGAAAATGCCGTTGCGCAACAGAACAAACAAAAGGCGAGTACTGCGTTGGTTGATTTCATAAGAGTTATTGGTTTGTAGATTGCTTAAAAAGTAATGAATTGTAATTGGTGAATCAAGATGAATCGGGTACCGCGGAGTTATGAAATATTCAGATTGTCTGTAGTTTTTTTTATATATTTAGTGCGATTCAAGGTTCGGTTATCAAATATTTATACGACGATGCCACAAGAAATATTTCAAGTAGATGCTTTTACAAATGTTCCGTTCAAGGGAAATCCTGCGGCTGTTTGTATTCTTGCTGAACCATGTGAGGCAAAGTGGATGCAGAATGTTGCCCTCGAAATGAATCTCGCTGAAACGGCGTTTCTATTACAACAAGAAGAAGGTTTTTCGTTGCGCTGGTTTACACCAACAACCGAAGTTGATTTGTGCGGACATGCAACATTGGCAAGTTCGCATATTCTCTGGCAAACCGGTGTATTGAAAGAACATGAATCAGCAAAATTTTTTACTCGTAGTGGAATTTTAACTGCGGGAAAAAATGGGGAATGGATTCAATTAAATTTTCCTGCAGAGCGCGAACAAAAAATTGAAACACCGGTAGAACTTCTTTTTGCGTTGAATATTGATGCGGTATATGTCGGCAAAAATCGTTTTGATTATTTAATTGAAGTTGAATCAGAAAAACTTGTTCGCGCCCTGCGTCCGAATTTTAATGCGCTTGAAGCGATGGATTGCCGTGGAGTGATTGTAACGGCGCGTTCTTCTTCATCGCAGTACGATTTTGTTTCACGTTTTTTTGCACCTGCCGCCGGTATCAATGAAGATCCTGTTACAGGTTCAGCGCACTGTTGTTTGGCGCCGTACTGGTCGCAGCGTCTCGGCAAAAAAGATTTAGTTGGGTATCAAGCTTCAACACGCGGCGGTATTGTGAAAGTCGGTTTGCGTGATGAGAGAGTATTGTTAGATGGACAAGCGGTTACGATACTTCGAGGAACACTTGCAGAATAAAAAAACAACGGCGTCGGTTACACTGAAACCATCTATATTATTAGATATTGATAATACTGCATTAGTATATCAAAAGGATGGATCGGCACAAGAGCATCCTCGCTTACAAGAGCTCATCAAAAAATACCGGGTTATTTTATACTCTGCCCGCGAGGATGTAGAATTTTTTGCGAAACAATGGAACGTGCCGTATATCTGGAAAGGATACGATGATCTTTTTCCCGAAGCCGATTTTTTGGTTGACGATCAGTATGAGGAATATCTTCCGCTTGTTACCGTGAAAAAGTCGTATAGTTCAATTAATACTTTTTTTGCTGCACAGAAAAAATAAATACTTTAAAATTCTCCTTCCTGTAAAAGTAAAGATGTCAGACATCTCTCTCATTTTTTTGGAATCAACACGCCTCTTTTGTAAATTTCAATTATTAACCGATGTTACGCATAAAAAAAATTAAAGAAACATTCACCACGAATGACACCGAAAAACACGGATATTCACAAGTTGTTATCCGTGTCTTTCAGTAATGATCTGTGTTATCTGTGGTTAATTTTTTTTACGTAACATCATTTATTAACAACGAAAGAGTACCGTGCCACAACACAAACATGATCCATACGCAGCATTACGTTATCCCGAATTTCGATCGTTAGTCATTGCTTCTTTCCTTATTACCAACGCGCAGCTTGTGCAGGAAGTTGTCATCGGGTACGAACTCTATCGCATTACACACAATCCTTTGGCGCTCGGTCTCATCGGTTTGGTTGAAGCTATTCCATTTATTTCGTTAACGCTTTTTGGCGGACACGTTGCCGATAAGAACAGCAAGCGAAAAATACTTTTGTGGAGTACGGCAGTCGTTAGTTTCAGTTCGCTTGCATTACATATTGCCTCGAGACCGGAAATACATTTGTCGCAACCTGTTTTTCTTCTGATTATTTATTCTACAGTTTTTGTTATTGGTGTGTGCCGTGCGTTTTATTCTCCGGCTGTTTCATCGTTTCGCGCGTTTTTGATTCCGATGGAATTGTACGAGAATGCCGCGATGTGGAGTGGTTCAGCGTGGCAGGTTGGCGCTGTTGCAGGACCGGTGATGGCTGGTTTCTTTTATGCATGGTTCGGTTTCTCAAACTCGTTGCTTGCTGTCGTTGGTTTAGTGCTGGCAGTATTCTTTTTGTATTTCAGTATTGGCGACAAACCGATTCCTGCGGCATCGCGTGAAAATAATTTACTGGCAAGCATTAAAGAGGGAATAGGCTTTGTCTTCAGAACAAAAATAATTTTGTATTCCATTTCACTCGATTTATTTTCCGTGTTGTTCGGCGGAGTGATGGCGATTCTTCCCATCTACGCTGAAGATATTTTGCATGTAGGAGCGCAAGGTCTTGGCATTCTTCGCGCCGCACCTTCACTTGGCGCTGTGTTGATGTTGTTAGTGCTCACACGCTTTTCTCCTATGCAGCACGCGTGGAGAAATTTATTGATTGCTGTGTTTGGATTTGGTGTTTCAATTTTGACATTTGCTGTTTCACCGTGGATGCTGCTTTCGGTTGTGATGCTTTTTTTCAGCGGTGCATTTGACAGCATTAGCATCGTGATTCGTTCTACAATTCTTCAAGTGATGACACCGGATGAAATGCGCGGGCGAGTGATGGCAGTGAATGGAATTTTTCTTGCATCATCAAATGAACTTGGCGCGTTCGAATCCGGTGTTGCTGCGAAGCTACTGGGAACAGTGCCGTCTGCAATATTTGGCGGCGTGATGACACTTGTGATTGTAACGTGGGTGTACACAAAGTCGAAGGATCTTTTCGGAATACGTTTTGCCAAATAACAAACAGTACGACTTTTTCCCCATGTTCTTCGTCGACAGTAATTCAATTGCAATGGGGAAATCCGCAACGTATTGAAAAAGATATTGCTCGTCTTAATCACCACAGTAAAAGAAAATATCATTTAGTGTAGCAAGAATATATTTTTGTATTCTTATTTCTATCTCATCCTTTACCGCATTGTTGTTGATACCTTACAGCCGTAATACAAAAATATATATTATTTTGTATTGCTAATGCCTGAAGAAATTAACTAACTTAGCATCAGTGCATAAACGGGGGGGGCAGGTCAATGAACATATTAATTTGAAGCACACTAAAATTGCTGACATGAATATTTCTATTAGTATTTTACTCAAGTTGACCGCTTATTGTGAAACCACTGAAGTGGTTTGATTCTAACGAGTTACAGTTGCAAGCCCACGACTTAAGTCGTGGGTTAGCAAAGAAGAAAAATAGTTTTTGAACGGTTTTAACCGTTTCTGATAGAAGAGACGGTCAACTTGAGTATTTTATCTTTGAAATTATTATTACTAACCATTAATCTACTCTCATGAAAAAAAATCTATTATTTTTTTGTATATACATTCAAACTATGAAAGCAAAATTTTTACTTCTTATTTATTTTATTCTCTTGTCTGGTATGAGTCATACTGCATACGCCCAGACCCTAGCTTTAGGCACAACTGAAAATAGTCAACCGAGCGATAAGGCACTGAAGTCAGTTATCCAGCAGGGCCATTCATTAGCGGTGCTGGCTGTATCCTTCCACCCGGATGGAAAGACGTTTTTGAGTTTCGGAAACGATAATATTGCCAGACTGTGGAGCCGGGATGGAAACCTGATAAAAACCATTCCGTTCAAATATGCAAGCAAGGTGCAATATTCACCTGACGGGAAATTTCTGGCGGGGAGCTCTAATGTGTACAATCTGGATGGAAATGCGATTGATTTTACTTTCCCGGGTAATTACAACGGATCCACAACGACGAAAATCAGCCCCAATGGAAAGTTAATTGCCATCGGTATGGATAATATGGCTGATGAGCGGTACAAGGTCAGATTGACTGATATGAATGGGAAAACACTAAAACATCTGTCCGGAATTCAACGGACTATGACTTCAATAACATTCAGCCCTGACGGGAAGCAGCTTGCCATTGTTTCTGGTACCGAAAAATCTGTCGGTCATTTTTCAGGAAAAGATTGCCCCGAAAACACTGAGAATCCCAGAATAATTGAAGTAGTGATAATGACCATTGATGGTGAAATCGTAAAAAAGATACCGGTCGAAAAAGAAATAGCCTCTGTTGCGTATAGTCCGGATGGAAAAAAAATAATTGCAGTCCAGCAAAATGGAAAAGGATATATCTGGCGGGCAACAGGAGAATTAATTACCTCGTTTGTATGCGATAGTTATTCCAACGAAGTGTCCTGCAGTCCCGACAACAATCATTTTATTGTGTGCGGTTATTCCGGATTGACCTTCTATGATTCCACCGGAATAAAAATAAAGAACATCAGCGGCAATATGGAATGCTGTAAATACAGTCCGAACGGTAAATATATTGTGGCTGGTGTATATTCAACAATTGCAATTTATGATGCTAATGGAAATATCCTTAACATCATTGATGAAACAAAATTCGATATTAAAGAGGCAGGTTTTTTGAAAGAGGATCTTTTGTATTCCGGAAATACGCTGTGGTCTTTGTCAGGAAAGCGATTGCCGATACCTGGTGGCTATTATTCGTATTCCTTTAGTAAGAATGGCGAGTATATGGTAGGCATTCGATCTACGCCAGGCAAACCGTTTAACTATCCGCCGGAAATTGCTGTTATTAAGGTCGACGGCACCCCGTTGTTCACTCTTGAGGCTTGCTATTTTGTCGGCTTTTCAGAAAAAGGAATTATCACTAAAAAAGAATATAACGGCAAGTATTCGTATCAATATGATTTTAAGGGAACCTTCATCGATTCAATATTTGAATCGACGGGCATGTATAACGCCGACAGATCTCTTTCCGCTGTCTATGATGAATCCGGAGTCCGTTTATATGACCGGTCCGGGAAACTCATAAAACTATTTGAAGAGCCTCGATGGAAATCCGATGCAAAATTTTCAACGGAAAAAAATAGTTACTTCGATGACTATAAAAAAAGAGGCGTTACGTTCAGTCCGAGCGGCAAGTATCTGACGCTGCAGGATCCCAACAAAATTCAAATTTGGGATATTCCGTCATTAACATTGATGGGCGAAATTTCTACGGGTTTTGTGGTGAATGGAACCCAACTCTATACGCCGCCGCCAAACACTCGAATCAATTTCATTTCAGAGGAACAAAAACTATTTGTGTATTTATATGACAAAATAATCGTTGCCGATATAAAGGGGAATATTCTTTCTGAAACAAAAATCAATTGCGGCCGGGAATGCGGCCCATGGGTGGAAACCGCTATGAGCAGCGATGGAAAATATGCAGCCCAGGCATTAATTGATAATCGAATTTATACCTTCAATTCTGAAACGGGAAAGACCACGGCGATTTCACCGGCTCAGCTCAACTCAATCATATCCCTACAATTCAGTCCGAATGGAAAGCTGCTGCTATCAAAGGATTTTAATGGCAACACCAAACTATGGAATCCGGAAACCTTGGAAGAAATTGCCCAGTTCATACCGGTCGACGAAAAGGATTATGCAATTATTACACCGGATGGTTATTACATGGCTTCCAAAAACGCAAGCAAGAAAGTCCACTTCGTGAAAGGAATTAAAACATTCACGTTTGAGAATTTTGATATCCTCTATAACAGACCGGATATTGTTTTACAAAGAATCGGATATGCAAGTGCCGAAATAATTGCCGGCTTAAAAAATGCCTATCTGAAACGGCTGAGAAAAATGGGATTTACTGAAAGTCAGATCAGTCTTGATGCGCATGTTCCGGAAATTGAAGTGACAGACCAGGAAATACCTCTCACAACAAATCAAAAATTCTTTTCTGTTAATGTGAAAGTATCTGATTCAAAATATTTACTCGACAGAATCAACGTTAGTGTAAATGGGGTTTCGGTTTTTGGCCTGAAGGGAGTATCGATAAAAAATCTTAAAACATCGGAAAGCACAAAAAAAATTACGGTTGAATTAACAAGCGGGAAAAATCTGGTACAATATTCCGTATTAAATGAAAAAGGTGCTGAATCAACAATGGAAAAGGTTATCATTAATTATTCCGGTCCCGTTCAAAAGCCTGATTTATATGTTGTCGCTATCGGAGTGTCAAATTATGTGGATAACCGATTTAACCTGCTGTATGCGGCAAAGGATGCCAACGACCTTGCCGATTTGTTTTCCCGACAGCAATCGAAATTCGCCAAAGTACATGTGCTGAAAATTCTCGACAAAGAGGCAACAGCAATAAAAATAAAACAGGCAAAGGAATTTTATTTAAAGAGCAAGGTTGAAGATCATGCGATCTTATTCGCCGCAGGTCACGGTTTGCTCGATGATAGTTTGAATTTCTATTTCGCTACGTCGGATATTAATTTCGACCATCCGGCTCAACGCGGTCTTCCGTATGAAGATCTTGAAGATTTGGTCGATGGCATACCATCACGATATAAAATGGTTCTCATCGATGCTTGTAATTCCGGCGAAGTCGATAAGGAAAACAGTGTTCTTACAAACGACGTCTCAAAAATTGATCAAGGTATCGTTGCTTCAAGAGGATTTAAGAGTGTTAAAAAGAAGGATGGTCTGGGATTATTCAATTCTTTTGAATTAATGCAAAATTTGTTTTCCGACCTCACGAAAGGAACTGGCGCGATGGTCATTTCTTCAGCCAGCGGATCGGAATTTGCTTTCGAATCAAGTGTTTGGAAAAATGGAGTCTTTACATATGCATTCCTCGAGGGGATAAAGTCTAAAAATGCAGATGCCGATAAAGACCAAAATTTTTCCGTTTCCGAATTGCGTGATTATGTAATTAAAAAGGTAGGTGTTTTAACCGACGGAAAACAACACCCAACTTCCAGAAAAGAAATTAGTGAATTTGATTTTAATGTATGGTAAGAATGTAATACATAAGTTGGAATCTGACTTTTGATACTGATATTCTAACTGATACAAATTATATCCTAAATCGCTGCTTAGACACTCGTTCAGATAAATTTTCAACATACGGTGAAAAAATATTTTACTATATTTTTTCTTTACTGCATTGTTGTCGACACCTTACTGCTGTAACTATTTTCCGATAAACACATCGAAATAATTTTTCATTGTAAACACAAATTTTGATTCGTATCTTAATATAGAAATACGAACAAAGCACTTGGCGCATGTGTAAGTAAGGGCACCAATGATGAGTCTAAAAGTAAAAGAATTGTCGAAAGTAGTTAAAATTTTCCTTGGTGAGTTGGCAGAACGGCTATTGCACCAGTCTTGAAAACTGGCGTCCGTAAGGACTTCTGGGTTCGAATCCCAGGCTCACCGCAAAGTCCTCGCTGAGTAGTTAAAAATTTAATGGCGCCGAAGCGCCACTACATCTTCCGCATTACCTAATGGGCATCTCTAAAAACTAGTTACGAAACCTTCAAGGTTTTTATTTTTGCAATGTACCATAAAATTTTAACATCACAAAATTTGATCAAGATAAACCTTGAAGGTTTTTAGAGATGCCCTAATACTCATCAATCTAAAAAAGAAAAATCTTTCGTCAGAGACAATAAATGAACCCCGACTTCCATTTTTTTAGATTCCCGCCAAAAGCATGCGGGAATGACGACGCAAGTCCCGAAGGGATCACTTTGTGACGTCGGGGTATTAGACCCGATAGAGAATAAATTCGAAATCAAGTTTTGTATGACATTAATTTTTCTGAGATTGTTTCCTAAAAATATATGTGTGCTGTTTTTTAACTGAACATCATATATGAAAACGAGGATTTTTCCTTGCTTTTCGTCAAATGATTGGTATATTTTTATACTGAAAAAATATTTATTTTATTATTGAGAAGGTGAATGATTACACGCTTATTTTGTTTTTTTTCGGCTGTATTGTTGTTAGTTGGTTGTTCAGATAATTTTTCTTATCGAGCGCAACGCCAATCCCCCATTGGGTATTCCTCAATGCGCGAACCTGCACAAACTCAATATCATCTTACCTCGCTTCGTTATGATAAAAATGATTTTCTGCTTTTTGATACGACACGCGTTAAAACTTCATCAAAAATAACTGAACCGGAATTTGTTGCGGGATTGGACTCAAACAATACGGATTCGAACGGACTCGATTCTACGGATGATTCTGATAAAAAGATTATTGCTCTTTTGCTTGAACAAGGACGTCAACATTATTTGGATGCATTGCAGGCACAATCCGACGGCGATTCTGTTGGATCGGCAAGCATGTTTGAGGACGCTATTGCAGTGTTGAATGAAGCGAGTTACTACCCCGAAATTGATAACAATCAAGATTTCAACGATCTGCTCAAAAGTGTTATTGAAGATTACGAAAAATATATTGCATCTATTGATACATTGAGCCCGCAAAGTTCGGTCTATGTACTTCGCGAAAAATTAAATTTGGAACTCGATAAAATTGATATTTCAGGAATAAAAATTCCGCGCAGCATTATTGGTAAAACAACTGTTCCCATCGTCATCAATGAATATGTTGAACGTAATGTCGCGTTCTTTATTGGAAAAGGCCGCCATCACATGGAGCGATGGATCTATTTGTCGGGAAAATATTTTCCATTGTTATCCAGAATTTTTCAAGAAGAAGGTGTGCCGCAGGAAATGTTATTTCTTGCGATGCCGGAAAGCGGATTAAATCCCACGATTCGTTCGTGGGCAAAGGCGGTTGGCATGTGGCAATTCATGCGCGGAACAGGTGCGCTGTACGGATTGAAAGGTAATTATTGGTTCGATGAACGCCGCGATTTTGAAAAAGCATCGCGTGCAGCAGCGCAGCATTTAAAAGATTTATATGATGAATATGGTGATTGGAACTTAGTACTTGTTGCGTACAACGCCGGCGGCGGAAGAGTGAATCGTGGAATACGCAAAAGCGGTTCAGTTGATTTTTGGGAGATGCGGAAATTTCTCCCGCGTGAAACACGGAATTATATTCCGCAGTATATGGCGGTTACATTGATTGCAATGAACCCGGAAGTTTTTGGTTTTACTAATTTGGGGAAAGCCGATTCTCTGAAATTTGAATCTACAACAGTTGACGATTGTGTTGACTTAAAAATTCTTGCCGATTGCGCAGAAACGGATTTAGAAATACTGCGTGACCTCAATCCTGAATTAACACAATGGTGTACACCGCCAAATTTTAAAGGATACCACTTACGTATTCCATACGGTAAGAAAGATGTGTTTACTGCGAACTACGAAAAGATTCCTGAAGATCGAAAAATGGATTTTGCCGTTCATACCGTTCGCCGCGGAGAAACACCGGGTTCTATCGCAAAAAAATATGGCATTCTTACTTCAGCCGTGTTAGAAATAAATCATCTCACCAAAAGAAAAAAATTAAAAACGAATTCAACACTTGTTATTCCGATTCGCTCGAAAGAAGTTGCGACAGTGTTAGCGGCACAAGCAGAAAAAGAAGCGAAAGAAGAAACCGCAGTACAATTGCACAAGCAGAAAAAGAAAGTGCGCTACGTTTCCAATGATGAGGATACGTACAAGCCAAAGGGTCGGGAAAAAGTTTTATATAAAATTAAAAAGGGAGATACCATTGGTCAGATTGCTGAAGAGTTTAAAGTGCGTGTAAGTGATATTCGAAATTGGAATAACATTCCGTATGGGCGGCACATACAAGCGGGAAAAACAATTGCAATTTGGGTCGCGTCGGAAAAACAATCGCATTACCAAAGTATCGCCGGCATGACATCTGAACAAAAGAATGCAGTGAAAAAAAATTCACCTTCTCCAAAACCCAAAGCGAGAAAAGAAAAAAGTGAATGGGTGCAGCATACAGTGTTGCGGGGCGAGACACTTGAAAAGATTGCTGCAGCATACGATGTTGCTATTGCCGATGTAAAAAGTTGGAATAAATTGAAATCGAGCAAAATAAAAGCAGGCGAAGTTTTAGAAGTATATATCGCCGTTGAAAACGACAGAGAAGAACCGGCTCCGCAAAAAATTACGAAGCGATCAAAAAATGTAACTAAGGTCTCGGCAAAAAATAGTTCGAAAGTAATAACTCATTTTGTAAAAAAAGGAGAGACGCTCGGGAAAATTGCAGATAAATATAACGTGACAATTGCCGATGTTAAAAAATGGAATAATTTATCTGTATCAAAAATTACAATCGGTCAAAAATTAAAAATTCACCGTTCGCAAAGTGTTTAGACATTATCACGTGGCGCCTTGGCGCCATTAAATTTGTGTTACCATTTTCTTCAATCCTTGTTTTTTTGTGCAATTGAATGTATATTTTTGCCAACATAAAAAAGCAATTGTAGAATGACTAATCTTCGCATTTTTTTCAAATTTATATTTTTTGCTCTTGCATCGCTAAGTGTCTTGCGCGCTCAATCGCTTTCTAAAATTTCTTCTGACGATAACTCAAAATTTACCAACATCGGCAATTTGGCTATAACAGTTTCGAATTACGGTGTGTTTGGACATGGATTTCGTCTGTGGCCGCAGCAACCTTCAATGCAGTATCCGCGCGGTTCTGGGATTGAGCATATATTCGTCGGAGGTTTATGGGTTGGAGTTGGACCGACGACAACCGGTGGAACGCGTGTTACTACTGGAGCAGTTGATGTTTCCTCACTGCGGTCTGGTGTTTCGGAAGGATTCGAATTTACCACCACAACGGACAGCCGTGTGCTCGAACGATCTGGTTTGTCAGACAACCGTTTTTATGATCCGAAATCCACCAGCCACCAAGATTTTATCGCAGACTTCACTGATGTTAATACTACCAATCCCAACCAAAACAACGAACCAATTCCAAATCACGTTCCCATTGGAATTAATGTACATTTAGAAACATACGCTTGGAATTTTTCATTTGCTGATAATTTTGTCATTTTCAATTATTGGATAAAAAATGTGAGCGGGAATTCAATCGACAGCGTATATGTCGGTCTTTGGGCTGATCTCGTCGTGCGGAATACGAACATTACGCCGCCGACTGTGGGTGCGCCTTTTTATTCCCATGGCGGTTTAGGATTTCTTGATTCTTTGAACATCGCCTATGCTTATGATTATGACGGCGACGGTGGACTTGCCGATAGCTATTCTGCAATTAAATTTCTCGGTTCGTCTCCTTTCCGAACGGACTCCTACTATCAAGCATGGCAATTCCGCAACTCCGCGGATCCGACTTATTTTTCCCCTGGTACGGATGTTCAAAAATATGATAAGATGACCGTTGGTTTGACAAAAGCCCAGATTGCCGGTATTGCCAAGCCGAGCAATTATATGACGCTGTTAACTGTCGGTCCTTTCACAAAAATCGCAGCGGGTGATTCTTTGAATATGGTTTTCGCGTTGATGGCGGCAAAGAAAAGATCGTCATCGCCGACCACTGATGATTCTTACGCCCAGAAGGTAAATCTTATTTTAGCATCGGACTGGTCGCAGCGCACTTATAATGGTGAAGATCGGAACGGAAATGGTGTACGGGATTCGTCGGAAGTGTGGACAGATAACGGTAAACCGAAAAGATATTTCCTACCCACACCCCCCAATGCACCTCGCGTAACAGTCGTTCCGTCGAACAAAGCGGTAGACATCTATTGGGATAATTCGTCCGAGAGATCGATTGATCCAATAACAAATAAAAAAGATTTTGAGGGATATAGAATTTATGGTACGAATGCCGGTATCGATCTGACCACATCGCAAAATTTTCTTGCCAATCTGAAACTTCTTGGAGACTTTGATACTCCGTATGATGCGATAGGATACAACACTGGATTCGCGGCTATCCGATTATCTCAAGCAGTTCAATTTCCGAATGACACGTCTCACTATTGGAACAAATTCACTATACCAGGACTCTTGAATGGATGGCAATATGCGTTTGCTGTAACCGCTTACGATTCTGGTGATGCAGCGACTGATCTTCAAAGTCTTGAGAGCAGTAAAATCCAAACCTTACATCGTGTCTTTCCGGGAACAGTGCCGAATACCACAAAGGCTTTGGTTGGCATCTATCCAAATCCGTACTACGCCCATGCATACTGGGATGGGAAAGGGGAACGCGATCGTAAACTATACTTCTTTAATTTGCCGGCTAAGTCTGAGGTACACATCTTCACATTGGCAGGCGACCTCGTGGCGAATTTTGATCACGATGCTTCGATATACAATGCAAGCAACATCAGTTGGTTTCAAAAATATGCCGATGGTTCACAAATTCTTACCGGAGGGGAACATGCTTGGGACATCATCTCAAGAGGTGATCAAGCAATTGCTTCCGGATTGTATCTATACACGGTTAAAGATAAGGATAATGGCGATGTTCAACGAGGTAAGTTTTTAATCATAAAGTAACTCATGTTACGCAGAGTAAAAAATACGCCTAAAAAAAAAGTCGTCATGTTCGCCGCGGCGAACATCTATAAATGGATTCCCGCTTAAAATATGCGGGAATGACGTTTGATTTTTCTTTTTTTGCGTAACACGAGTAAGTAATTTTTAGAGAACCCTAATTAACCAACTCACTATCAATTTACGGAGGTTATATGAAACGAAACAATATGTTACTACTTGGTGTTTTCCTGGTCAGTTTAATTGGGTTTACGAATAGTGCCTTTGCACAAAAAAATGTTACCATCCAGCAGATTCAGCAAGTATCGCTTGATTCTTTGCGCAGTCTCGATACATTGCAGGCCGATGCAAAAGGTAAATTTTTGGATAAATCTCCTTCTTGGAATGGAGCAGATGCTAAAGCTGATACTGTCCGCATCACCGGTGTCGTTATGGTGAAGCCGCGTCTTCTAACATACACGCTGGCCCGGTATAATATATTTGTTCAAGACCAGACTGGAAAAATATGGGCGGGCTTAAATGTTCTTACAAACGACACATCGGCACAGGCACAGAATACCGGTATCACCGCGTTGGATTCGGGAGATGTGATAACGATGGTTGGACGTGTGACGGAGTTTGGATCGCAGAACAATTCTTTGACGGAAATATTTCTTTACAATCCTGGTTTTTTTGAAACTCCTCCTCCCATTTCGGTAACAGGCAGTGTTCCGCGTCCGGACCCGATTGAAGTTACGTGCGATTCATTTGCGGTTGGCACGAAGCCGAAGTTTTCAAGTGGAGAAAAATATGAAGGAATGTATGTTATCTTCCGTAATGTTACAGTTGTTACGGTAGATGCTTCGACAGGTCGATTTACATTTGCTGATGCAAACAATAATCAGGTTACAATGTATGATGGTTCGGGATATTACACGAACAGGGGTCATAAGATTACTGGTTCCACATATTCCCCGCCACCGGTTGGAACAAAACTCTCTTATATTCGCGGCGTAATTCTTACTCAAGTGAAATCTGGCACAGGCGGCGACTACGAGATTATGCCGTTATATCCAGGACCATCTGAGTTAAAAGGTTCAAAATATGCCGGTGATATTAAAGTTGGACAATTTGCACCATCCATTTCAAGTTTAAATAGAGCGCTCGGCAAAGTACCAAAATCCACTAACGCCGTTGTGCTCACATACAAAGCAAAAGAACTGAATGCAGGTGCAAAGATCGACAGCACTGTGGTGTTTTACCAAGTGGGATTGAAAGGAACGTGGGTACAAAACAAAGGTACTGTGGTTGGTACCGGTGATACCTCATTCACATTCACCATTCCGCCGGCACCAAACGATAGCATCGTCAGCTATTATGTTGGAGCCTACAGCAGTTTGGGTTTGCTCGGATACTTTCCCAATCCGACACTTCCTCGATTCTACCGCGTCCGCGACGGTGCAATATCAATTTTCGATGTTCAGTACACTCCCTATGTGAACGGCTCGACCGGATATTTCAATGATACTGTTACAGTTAGTGGTACCGTCGTGGCAGATACTTCCGATATTAAAGACATCAGCGGAAACAGGCCGCGTATTTTCATTGCTGATAAGTCTGGAGCATGGAGCGGAATTCCGATCTACGGCACAATCGCCGGTGTTGGTATTGATACCCTATTGAGAGGCGATAGTATCACTATCTCTGGTATCGCTCGTGAAACCAACTCGCGCACGATCATCGAAGTTCTGAACCGTCTTTCAAAAGTTTCAGGAAAGACACCACCCGCTCCTACCGTGATCAGTATTTCCGGCTCTGGTTCTGTCAGCTACGAACTCAGCAATCCTCCTGTTGACGGCGCACCAGTCTTTGAACAATGGGAAGGTGTCCTTGTTCAAATTAATAATCCTTATCTCGTTCAACGTAATGCCGATAATGCTGTAGGTGGTTCAGGAAGCAACTTTGGAGAATATTTAATCAGCTCTTCAAAGTACACCACCCCGACCGCGCGTTATTTCGGTCTTCGAGTTGATGACAATGGTACTAATAGTTATTATGCCGACACTTCAGCAAGCTACACCGCAAAGCCGTCAAATGCCGTACTTATTACTCTTGGAGCAAAAATCTCATCTTTAGTTGGAATTTTAGATTACTCGTTTAGTAACTATAAACTTGAACCGAGGAAAGATAATGATTTTGGAACGATCACAGGTGTAGTGAACAAAGAAGGTGATGCTATCCCTGGTACGTATGAACTAAGCCAGAATTATCCTAATCCTTTTAACCCGACAACATCGATTCGTTATTCGATTCCTGTTAATGGACAAGTTACCTTGAAAATTTTCAATATTCTTGGACAAGAAGTTCGGACTCTTGTGAATACAGTTCAAAATTCCGGTTCGTATGTTGTAAATTTTGATGCGTCAAGACTTTCTTCTGGAATTTATTTCTACGAATTGCGAGCTGATCAATTCGTGTCTGTGAAAAAAATGTTGCTTTTGAAATAGTGACAATGGTTTTAAACTGCTGAAGTGGCTTTTCTAAAAAATCTTCGGAAAATGGTAACTACTCAACGTGGCAAATTAAAAATTTGTTTGACGCGGCGAATCACCCCCTCTTTGCTTCTCCCCCTCTTTGGGGGAGAAAATTCCCTCCCCTAAAAGGGGAGGGATAAATGGTGGGGTTGTTTTCGCTGTGTAGTTACTTAATTTTAAAATATAGAGGAGAAATGCATAAAAAACATTTATTAATATTTTTATTTGTGTTTATTTACATAGGAAGGGCAGAGACAACAATAAGAAGTGACAGTAATATTAATGTTATTCAGGATAAAAATCAGACACAAAAAAATAGTGTTTTATTACAACAACAAAAGAATTTATTTTTCATCGATATGGTAATCTCATACGGCGGTTTTGTAGGTTTACATTATGAAAGAGCATTGACAAAAACATTATCTGCTGAATTTGGTATTGCACCTGTAAATATTTTCTTTAAATATCGAGGTGCCATAATTCCAGTTGGTGTTAATATCTTTCTACCGTTTGGTGATAAGCATCGGATAGGCTTAACATTAAAAGGTCTATTTTATTCAGGCAGTGATCCCACATCAGATGAAAATGAATCGAAAACACTAGCATCAAAAATTTCAAAAAAAGAAATGGGGTTACCTCTGTATGGGATTTATTATCAATTCAAAAACGATTATTCAATAGTTTATCGATTAGGAGTTGGGGCATATGTAACTATTCCCGTTATCGAATTGAAAGTTGGATATAATTTTTAA